>CAYLZA010000001.1:0-29349 GCA_964387575.1 uncultured Spirochaetales bacterium
CGTCGTAGTAGAGTAATCCGCCGGCGGAATGAACGGCTTCGGCAAGCTCGGCCACCTCCGATTCGAAGAGCCCGAGCGTGTTCGGGTTTGTGAGCATGATGCCGGCCAGTGAGTCGTTGAGGTACGGTTGTATCGACGCCAGATCGACGATGCCGCGTTTACTCGAAGGCACTTCCTTGACCTCGAATCCGGATATGTTCGCGGATGCCGGATTCGTCCCGTGCGCCGAATCGGGGATAAGGATGACCTTACGTCCGGACTCTTTCCTTTTTCTGAAACACGCCTTGAACAATTTCATACCGGTGTATTCACCGTGTGCCCCGGCAAACGGCTGAAGGGTTCCCCACGCCATGCCGGTTATCGAGCACAACAACTGCGTAAGCTCATAGAGTAGCCTCAGGGTTCCCTGCGCCGTACTCGTATCCTGAAGCGGATGAACCGACGCAAAGCCATCCAACGAAGCGACTGTGTCGTTTATCTTCGGGTTATACTTCATCGTGCATGACCCGAGAGGATAAAATCCGAGATCAATCGCATGATTGCGATGAGACAACCCGGTGTAGTGTCTGATTATTTCGGGTTCCGAAATCTCCGGTAACTCGGGAACCGAGTCGGCAACAACCGACGAAGGCAGCTCTGCCGAAGGATCTATTTTCTGGGTATCGCACTCGGGAAACCGAAATCCGCTTCTTCCGGACCGGGATTTTTCGAAAATCAGCTCGGCACTCATCGTATCGCCTCCTCGAGCGCCGAGACATAGGCGTCCATCTCGGCCTTCGTTCGTTTCTCCGTCACCGCAACGAGAAGCTCATCGGAATCGCCCGTTCCCAGCCGTGAAAGCGGGATACCGGCGTAAATTCCCGATTCTCGCATCTCGGTTGCGACCGCCTCGGCATCGGTTCCGAGCGAAAGCACAAACTCGTTGAAAAACGGCTTATCGTATCTCATGCGTGCTCCGGTTTTTTTCGTAACATCTGATGCAAGATAGTGCGCTTTGGAAAAACACTGTTCTGCGACCTCTTTGAGCCCCTGAGGGCCGACGGTGGCCAGATATACGCCCATTGCCAGTGCGGCAAGTGCCTGATTTGTACAGATATTCGATGTCGCGCGCTCCCGCTTTATGTGCTGTTCCCTCGCCTGAAGGGTCAAAACGAACGCACGCTGATCTTCGGCATCGACGGTTCGTCCGACGATTCTTCCCGGCATCTTGCGCATCAATCGCTCGGTGGCAACGATATATCCGACACTTGGTCCCCCGGCGTTCATCGGTAATCCACATGGCTGACCATCACCGATGGCTATATCTGCACCCCACCCTCCCGGATTTTTGAGAAGACCGAGAGAAATCGGATTTGAGGAAATGATAAGGCTCGCCTTGTTTTCGTGTACCTGATCCGCAACTCCTGAAAAGTCCTCGGTGATTCCGAAAATATTCGGCGTCTGAACGAGAACCCCGGCGGTATTCTCATCGATGAGCTCATAAGCTTTCGACCAATCTGTAGCCCCATCTTCGGAGGGAATCTCTGCGGTTTCCACATCGAGATCCTCGAAGTATGTTTCAATAACCTGTTTTGTATGCGGATGTATCGTAGCCGAATAGAGGATTTTGTTTGCCCGTCGTCGTGCATTGACCGCCATCGCGCATGCTTCGATCGCAGCCGTATGGCCGTCGTAAAGCGATGCGTTCGGAACGTCGAGGCCGGTAAGCATACAGACCATCGTCTGGAACTCGAATATCGATTGGAGTATTCCCTGCGATATTTCCGCCTGATACGGCGTATACGCGGTTGCAAATTCCGAACGCGACGTTATATGCGTGACCGTTGCCGGAATTATATGATCGTAAATCCCGCCACCAAGAAAACAGACTCCGTCGTTGTTACGAGCGGCGATCTCTTTCATAGTGCAAAATATCTCGTATTCCGAAATACCTTTGGGAATGTCGAGCGGTTGTTTCAGCCTGAGCTTATCAGGGATATCCTCAAAAAGCGAATCGATGCTTTGAGCACCGATTGTCGACAACATCTCATCGATATCGGACTGGGTATGCGGAAGGTAGGCGAAGCGACTCATCTGGCTAATCACTCTCCTCTTTGACGACCCGTTCGTATCCGTCACGATCGAGCAGCGAATCGAGTTGTGTCGGGTCGTCGATTTCCATGGCGAATATATGCATCCCGTACGGATCCTCGTTTATTTGCTCCGGTGAATCCTGCAGATCCTCATTTACCTCGATGATTCGACCGGTCAACGGGGCGAAAATCGGCTCCGCCGCTTTGACCGATTCGATTGTGGTCAGCTCGTCGTCTATCGATACATCCTGCTCGGTTTCGGGCAGCTCGATATATACGATATCACCGAGCGATTCCTGCGCAAAATCAGTTATGCCGACAAACGCCGTGTTACCTTCCACACGAATCCATTCGTGACTCTTTGTGTACTTCAGTTCTTCAGGAATATTCATTCATTACCTCCTTGAATAAAACGGCAGCGGGCACTCGACCGCCGCCTTCCTCGATCCGCGAATATCGATATGGAACTCCGCGTTCCTGTCTACTTGTGATCTCACCAACGCCATTGCATTGAACGTGTCGAGCGTCGGACACTTCGAGCCGCTGGTTACGAACCCACACGGCTCGCCGTGTTGAAAGACCGGAAACTCCGCCCTCGGAACACCGAGTTCGGTCATTTCCAAACCGATCCGTACCCGGTCCGGTCCATTCTCCGAGATTTCGTGCAGCGCGTCACGGCCACAAAAGTCGCCCTTATCGAGCTTGACAAACATATCGAGCCCGGATTCCAGCGGAGCAATCTCCTCGGTCAGCTCATGGCCATAAAGCGGCAGCGCCGCTTCGAACCGCAACGTATCTCGCGCTCCGAGCCCGCACGGTGTACCGCCGTACTCCTTGCCGGCGTCCTGAATTTCGTCCCACAATGCGCCGGCAGCATCGGCGTCGCAGTAAAGCTCATATCCATCTTCTCCGGTGTAACCGGTTCGCGATATAGTGCAATCAAATCCGGCGATTTTTACATTCTGCCGCGCCCTGAAAAACTTGATTCTCGGGAGCTCATTATCGGCCGGCCCATTCAGCACGTCGTGCGCGGAGGGCCCTTGAACCGCTATCTGAGCGATGTCATCACTTCTGTCGATAATATCGACACCACCGTCTCCCCGGTGCGGCCACGGACTATCCTTGGTAAACCATTGAAAAATCTTCTCCCGGTTTCCGGCGTTTACGACGATCATGAATCGGTTTTCGTCGAGTCTGTACACGACCACATCATCGAGACAGCCGCCGTCCTCACGGCAGATAAACCCGTAGTGAACGTTTCTTTTCGTGACCCCCGGGACTTTGTTCGTAAAGTGATAGTCGACGAACTCAACCGCTCTTGTTCCCGATATCTCATATCTTCCCATATGGCATACGTCGAAATACCCCACGTGGTTGCGGACGGCCGTGTGCTCTCCGACGATTCCCGGACTGAATGACACAGGCATCTTCCAGCCGAAAAAATCTACAAACCGGGCTTTTTCATAGTCCTTATAACGATCGTACAGGACCGTTACCCGCTCAGACATATATACACTCCTCCTCGCAAGACTCTACAGAACAAAGGGGACCTTCATATTGTATCCCTGATACACTACGAACGTTTCGGCGGAAAGTACTTCGCTGATTATCGAAACCTCATCGTTGAAAAACTCGAGTAATCCGAAATCGTCGGACAGCAAGACGATGAGCATTACATCGTAACGTCCGGTAACAACCGAAGCCGAAACTACCCCTCGAAGCTTACTGAACTCCTCTGCCTTTTTGCTGAGATTCATCGTTACGAGCTTGATACCGACGAATATTATTTGAAATCCTTCAGTTCTATGCGGATCTACCAATCCCATGATATCGAGGACGTCTTCGCTCTGCATTTTATTCACCCTCGATCGCACGGTATTCTCGGTTATCGAAATCGACTCCGCAATCTCCCGCAACGACTTGCGTCCGTCCCGCAGGTGCTTAATGATTTTTATATTCGTGGGATCGAGTTTTTCCATTCACTTCCTGACCACTTCGCGCAAACCGGCTCATAAACTCGCACAGTTGCTCGGTCCACTCGGTGGATACCCCGTTGTACAGTGATGCTCTGCATCCGCCGACGCTTCGGTGTCCTTTCAACCCGACCATCCCCTCCTCTTCCGCTTTTGAGATGAATGCTTTTTCCGACTCTTCATCGGATAATTTGAAGACGACGTTCATCCTCGAGCGAAACGCCGGCTCGACCAGGCACCGATAAAAGCCATCACTTTCGTCGATGACCGAATACATCGCTTTTGATTTCTCGATGCTTCGTCGGCGCATCTCTTCCATCCCGCCTTCACTTTTTACCCACCGGAGAACAAGCATGAGTGCATAAACGCTGAAAACCGGCGGTGTATTGTAGAGCGAATCCTTTCCCGCGTGGGTCGCATAGCTCAGATACGCCGTAAGCGATTCATCGCTTCGTTCGAGAAGATCCTCCCGGACAACCACGAGGGTCACTCCCGCGGGACCGAGATTCTTCTGCGCACCTGCATACAACAGAGCACATCGATCGAAATCGATCGGACGACTCATAATATCGCTCGACATATCGACGACGAGCGGTACATTACCGGTATCGGGAAGCTCGGGCCACTGCACTCCGTTTATGGTTTCGTTAGAGGTAATGTGGACATACGAACTCCCCTCGGTAGGTGTTACCGATGCTGGAAGCGATGAATACCCGTCGTCTACTCCATCGAAAAGCACATTGACCGAACCGATTTTTTCGGCATCCGCATGCGCCTTTTTTGCCCAGGAGCCGCTGATGACGAAATCGCACGTTCCGTTTTTCGGCATGAGATTCAACGGCACCATGGAAAATTGAAGCGTCGCACCACCGCCGAGCAGCAGGATCCGATAGTTCGACGGGACACCGAGTATTTCGCGGATCAAACCGACTGCTTCACTGTGTACCTCTTCGTAGTGTTTGCTCCGGTGTGATGCCTCGATGATCGACATGCCCGCGGCGTCGTACTCCACAATTGTCTCTTCGATTTTTCGAAGTACCGGAAACGGTAAGGCTGAAGGACCTGCGAAAAAGTTGGCTTTTCTGTTCATACATCACCTGCTTTAAGAAATATATACAAATAACGACGACTGTCAACCGTCGCATCTGTTCGACTTATAGATCAATCATTTTTTTCGGTGTATATTGACCATATCACAAAGAAACCGAGCCTTTTTTGATCTTTCTCGCATTCAGCTTGATCGCACCGTCATGCGTACAAAGCGCGGAAAGTTTTTTTCTCCCATTTCTCGAATGACGGAAGCACCTTTTCTATCAACGGCGGCAACACGACAAAATAGATCGCGCCGACGATGATTCCTGCAAAAATATCGACCGCATAGTGCGCATAGATGTATACGGTCGAAACGAGCAAAGCCAATGTAATCGGCAACAAGATAAATCCGCGCTTGTGCGAATATTTGAAATTTATGAGCAAAGCAAGTACTGATATTGCCGCATGCGATGATGGAAATGCGGCACCGTACAGGTCTATCCCATCAAAGGCGGTTTTCAAGATAGCCGTGAACAGGAATCCCTCAAAATGATCGTACCAGAGAGCGTGGAGACTCTCGAAGTAGTACTTCGGTCCTTTAACCGGAAACACGATATAAACGAGGTAGAGTATGTAGAAGCCGATAGTGACCGCGATCAAAAACCGGTATGCCGCCTTTTCTTTTCCCTGAAAAAACAGAATCCAGATTCCAATCGAAAAGAGCAGAAAATAGAAGAAATAGGAGAAGAAAAAAAGCTCCGTTATAAAAGGAGATTCGGGCAGAGCTTTGTAGAGCTCGAGCGCGGGTTGGAATCCGAAAATCGCCGTTTCCAGATCGACAAAAAACCCATCGAATGATTTACCGCCGAATATGACATTCGTAAGATGAATACTCTCAGAGAAAAAGATGAGATAAAAAATCTGAATATAGAAAATCCGGAGCCATCGAAGGACCCGGTTTTTTGCGTGCGTAAAAAGTCGTGGTACGGCAGGAATCAGTACCGCCGCACCCACGAATCCGAGACCGAAAAGAATACCTCTCGGGATGTTCACACCGAGCAGCGCTATGTCCGGCCCCGGAAACATGAACGAGAGCGCCGCGTATAGCAGGCACATGAGCCAAGTCAATGCGTCGGTCAAAAGCAACCTTCGCGTATCCACCGTGGTTGAAATCATGCCGTGTTCTCCGTTGCAGCACCTTGACCTTCGACAGATCTATACGTTGAAGATCACGGGAGTATTACATAAAAAAAAAGAGGCTGTGTAACAGCCCCTTTCTCTTATACACGAAGCTTTGGCGGTCTAGTATTTGCGCATTGCGCGAATTTTCCGTTGCTTTTTCAGCAATTTCCGCTCAAACGCTTTTCTTTTTCTATTTCGTATTGTTGAAGGTTTCTCGTAATACTCACGCTTTCGCCATTCCCGAATGATACCTTCTTTTTCAACCATTCGTTTAAAACGCTTGAGTGCCTTTTCCAAAGGCTCACCTTCGTCAACTCTTATTTCGGCGATGGTCATCACCCCCTTTTACCTAGCGCTCAATATTACAGTAAACATCCCACTTGTCAAGTAATCCTTTGGTCAAAAACAATTCCGGATTTACCGCCACGCCTGAAACTCTCAATTCCCAGTGTAGATGAGGTCCTGTTACCAGTCCGGTTGCCCCTACCCGCCCGATGTAGTCACCGGTTTTTACGATCTGCTTCGGCTCTACGTCGATCGAGTCGAGGTGATAGTAAAGGCTGTACACGCCGGGAAGATGCTCGATTACAACCGTGTTTCCAGTCATGATCCGTTCGGTAGCAACCGCAATCCTCCCGACTCCCACCGAATAAACCTCGGTACCCGTTTTCGCACCATAATCGACTCCGTTGTGAATCGATCGTGCAGTCGATCCGTCGCTGTACCGGTACACTCTCCGGTCACCAAAAAACGAAGTCCTCCGGATCTCCGCGATTGGAAACGTGAACGTACCGCGATGAAACACGGCGTCCCGATTCGTCGAATTCAGGAGCTTCCACATCTTCTCCGCCTGCACTCGTATCAGCTCGTCATCGCTGCGCCGCAAATCAGTCATCGCACCGCTGAGCTTGATCTCTTCGGTTAGAAACTCGCGTTTTTCTACGGGGAGCCGCTCGGAAAACTCTCCGGCTTTCGAACTGCTCGAATATCTGACACGGACCAGAACCGTCGATTCAACCGTAAACGAAGGTAACGCAACGATCGCCGCATAGGCGTTTGTTCTTTCGTTTACCGGGAACCCGATACTTCTGCAGATCCGTACATCGTTGATGCCGAACACCGATACGGAAACGTCGTCGATCGGCTCATCACCGACGATGTAGAACGGCGTTGCTTCCCCGAATGCAAGCGTTCCCACCGGAAAGAGAGAAGGCTTTCCATGAACCGAAATAGTCAACACGAAAAAAATGAAGAGAACGATCACAAAGACAATTTCGCGCTTCCGCCCGTCGAGCATTCGCTTATGCCCGTCGCGAAGCCGTTTCGACGCAACCGGTGGAAGCACAACTCGAGCGGGAATCATCGTTTTATATCGAGAATTGTAAGCTGAATGTTTTCGCGGTTCTGGAAGTAGTTTCGTCCGAGCCTGAACGCGATATCAACCGTATCGTTGAGAGCAAAATCCTTATTGACTCTGTCGGCACTGTTCCAGAACACCGCAGGCCATTTGTGCTTCCCCGAATCTATAAGCAGACGCAGGTGACTGGGATCTTTACGGCCGATGATTTTCATCTCAACGATCTTTGCACGCCGGAGCACGAACACAAGCGGTGGATTCGCCTCTCCGAACGGAGCGAATCGTTCTACGACATCGATGAGCTTGGGCGTCATGTACTGCTGCGGGAGCTCGGCATCGATCTGTACGAGCAGTTGCTCATCGTCTCCCATCTCGAGGTTTTCGGCGAGCTCGAATAACCGCTTCTGAAACCGTTCATAATCCTCGAGCTTCATGCTGTAACCGGCGGCATAATCGTGTCCACCGTAGTCAACAAAAATATCGGAAAACGAATCGAGAAATCGTTTGATATTAATACCTTTTACGCTTCTCGCCGAACCGACGGCCCGTCCCTCCATCAGCGAAACCACCATCGCCGGTGCGTTGAAGTACTTTGAAAGCCTCGATGCGATTATTCCGGTTATGCCACGATGGATGGTATTCCCTCCCACCTGGATCAAACGTCCATCGGTGTCGCTATAGCTTTTTTTCGCTTCCGAAAGAACCGACTCCCAGGCATGTTCCCCGAGGCGTTTCCTTTCGTTGTTGAGCCCGAGGATCTCATCAACCAGAGACATTCGTTCCACTTCATCCTCGCAGAGGAAAAGCTCCACCGCCTTGTTCGGCACTCCGAGACGACCGGTGGCGTTGATGAGCGGAGATATCTGCCAGCTGATATCGGTGGTACTGATCCGCTTTCCGGACAAATTCGTTCTCGTAATCAGATCCCTGATCGCGCCTCGCGGATTGTCGTTGATGCGCTCTAATCCGACATTCACGAGAATTCTGTTCTCATCCTGCAGCGGCATCAAATCCGCCAGCGTCCCTATCGCGACCAGATCGAGACAGGAGCGAAATCCTTCGGAGATACTCT
Source organism: uncultured Spirochaetales bacterium (assembly GCA_964387575.1). Taxonomy (GTDB): domain Bacteria; phylum Spirochaetota; class Spirochaetia; order ARS1246; family ARS1246; genus CAYLZA01. Next base: position 8,689 of record CAYLZA010000001.1, read on the forward strand.
CCTCGCTTTGTACGAGATACGAAACAAACAGCCGTTTGAGTACATCGATCTCGGTCCCGTTCCCGTCGTCATAGCGGGTGATTTTCGGCGTCGTGCTCATCCGATACAGACTCATCTCACCGAGCGAGGGAAACACCCGCTGGATATCGGGTGCGATATCCGTCACACCGATCTCGGCTTCCGGACCGAAAATCCGTCTGAGAAGCTTCAGCTGCGTTGCCTCGTCGTATACGAATATCTCTCTGCCCGATAAAAAGTGTCCGAGTCTCGTCTGATCGATTCCTACCATCCCCGGAACGATGTTTTCCGTTATTCGATCAACCTCGACGAGATTCGTAAGCAGCACAGCCTCGAGCACGAGCGTTTCATTCCCGGGACGAACATTGAGGAGACACACCGTACGGTTATACAGGGGTAGTTTCGAAAACTGCAGCGCCCATATCACTTTCGAAGTGACACCACACCCGGCAAGATCCCGAAACGGATATCCCGATTCGGAAACCTTCGGATTGATCACCGCATAAGCGTCGGGCAGCACTTCCTGCGGATTGTGATGATCGATAATAATCGTATCGATACCACGTTCGAGGGCGTAGGAGACCTCGTCGTGATTCGAAATACCGCAGTCAACGGTAATCATCAACGAACCATCGGCAGCCGCAAGCTCGTCTATCGCCTCGGTCGTAAGCCCGTATGGATCATCGCCTTGCGGGACGTACCACTGCGTTTCGATTCCGAAATCGCGCAGCGCCTCCACCATGAGAACGGTGGAGGTGATCCCGTCGGCGTCTCTATCCCCGAAAACCGCCGCCCGTTCCTCTTCGTCTCGAGCTCGTGTGATCCGGTCGATGACGTCTTCCATTTCGATGAATTGAAACGGATTGTGAAGATGGACGATATCCTTTTCGAGATAGTATTTGACCTGCGACGGTTCGGTTATTCCCCGCCGGACGAGAATCGATGCCGTCAGCAAACCGACCCCGTACCGTGCTGAAATCGATCGTACTTCATCGCGGTCGATTTGCTCTTTGTGCCACTCCATTTTGTTGTGCCGTAGTGTACATGGGAGTCGACGGCCCGTCAAATCGAATCGTCGGGAAACGGCTTCGAGGCGTTTATGGGCGCATAGTTATCCAAAATCCGTAACCAGATTTTGAATTACTGGTCCGTCGGGGCGCTATTCGCCGGGAATGACCGTTCAAAGAGACGGTCGTATATTGCTCCCTGCGGAGTAAGCGTGGAGCGGAAAGCCACGATAGATTCGATGGGAAACGCAATATCGATCTTTACATGCTCGAGCGAATCGTCGAAAGCACGGGAAATCCGCTTTTTTACCCGCGCGATCGTAACGTGCGGTGTAAACTTGTTGTTTTTCTTCTGCATGTACGGTCTGATTGTTTCTGCGAGCTTCCGGTGAAGCTCGGTCGTTGCTTCTGCACCATCGTCGAGCGGTGCATACACAACGCGTGGAGGGCCTTTATGCGGAAATTTCCCGAGACCGGTGATACGTGCTTCGTAACACCCAACGGAAATATCGACTTGTCGTAAAGCCGATGTGAGTTGCTCCACATCCGACTCCCCGGTTTCGCCGAGAAAAAACATCGTAATATGATATGCCTCCGGCTTCACCCATTTGAGGTCGGGGTACTCGGATCGAAGGTTCCGTGTTTCGCGATAAAGCTTGTTCCGTGCGGCTTCCGGCAACGGGATACCAATAAATGCTCTCATACAACCTCCATGAGGGATAATATACTTACAGCAATCCGCCGGAGCTCCTTACCGTCGACAAGGGTTTCTCGATAATTCCCTGAACAATTCTGATAAGCGACGTTTTCGCGCCTTTTCTCGATCGATCATCCAACGATACGGTAAGAGCCTCATTCATTCTCATATGCTCGGTGTGAACAAGGTAAGCTCGCGCTCCCGCGCTCAGCAACGACGATTCCGGCGACTTGCAGGAGCCGCAGGTTACAACTCCGCCGTTCGAAACATAGAGATGGTCCTTTTGACCGACCCGCTTTCCACACATTGAGCAATGAGCCAGCTCGGGCGGGTATCCGATAACCGTCAAAAAACGAAAGAGCGATTGCGTCAAAAGATAGTCGCATTCGGTATCATCTGCACGCTCGAGAAGCGCAAACGCATTGAGCAGCGTACCGTGAAGCCTTCGATGCTCATCACCGCCCGCGTAGGTTTTGAGTACCACTTCGCACAGCAGCGAAGCTGCGTAATAACGTTTTACGTCGTTTCTGATTTCCGTGAAAAACGATATCGGTTCGGCGTCCGTAAGTTTGTAGTTTTTCTTTACCGGTTCATAGTAGAGGTGAGCCGTGATCCGTCCAAACGGATCACTCACTCCGGACAATTTGCTCCTGGATTTGTAAGCCCCGTACGCCACGGCATCGATAATGCCGAGCTCAACGGTGAGTAGGGACAAACGTTTGTGATACTCACCGAAACGCGCAACCCGAAGAACAATTGCGTCGGTCGTCATGTAACGTGACACAACGCTCATGATATGACGTCGTCGGCAAAAAGAAAACCATATGTCCTTTCCGCCCTCCCACCCAAGTTGAAGATCCGATGGCATTTTAGTACTTTACAGCTACAACTCAAATTAGTGAGATAACAATTAATATGGAACACGAAAAGTCAAAAAGGATTATTATGCCCGGGAACCAACTCATTCCTGCAGACCAGATGCTTCCGGGCAAGCTCCTGATACTCCCGCTGACCGGACGCCCGCTCTTTCCCGGGATTTTTACTCCGCTGGTTGTCGCGGACGAAGCCGGAATGAAGCTGATTGATCAGGCGATGTCTTCGACCAATATGTTCGGCGTCGTTCTGACAAAAGAAGCGGATATTGAAAATCCGACTGCGGACTCACTCTATCATGTAGGTACCGCGTGCAAGATTGTCCGAAAAATCAACCTTCCCGACGGCGGAGTCAACATTTTTGTCTCCACTCTCAAGCGGTTCCGGGTGGCGAAATTTATTTCGCAAGAACGGCCGATCTCCGCCGCGGTCGAATATCTCGACGACGAAACCGAGGACACCGACGAAGTAAAGGCGCTCACCCGTTCTCTGATTTCGGAGATGAAACAGCTTTCGGAGAACAACCCGCTTTTTACCGAACAGATGCGTCTTGATATGGTCAACATCGACCAACCGGGCAAAATAGCGGACTTTATTACTTCGATTCTGAATATCGACCGTGATCAACAGCAGCACGTGCTCGAAACGACCAATGTGCAAAATCGAATGGAGCAGGTGCTTGTTCATATCAAACGGGAACAGGAACTGCTGAAGATACAGCAACGTATTCAAAATCAGATCAATGAGAAAATCGAAAAAAGCCAACGAGAGTACTTTCTCAAAGAACAGCTGAAAGCGATCAAACAAGAGCTCGGAATGCCGGTAGACTCGAAGAGCAGCGAGTATCAGCGCTTTAAGGAGGCGATTGAAGAGCTCGGTCTGTCTGGAGAGGTCAAGGAACAGGTAGAGGAAGAGCTCGAGAAGTTCTCGCTTATGGATCCGAATTCGTCGGAGTTTATCGTAACGAGAAATTACCTCGAGACGATCATCTCTCTTCCGTGGAAAGAGCCTGCGCCGGAGGAGTTCGAGCTCGAAGAGGCACAGAAGATCCTCGACGCAGATCACTACGGGCTCGAGGATGTAAAAAACAGAATCGTCGAGTTTCTCGCCGTACGAAAGCTGAAAAAGGATTCAAAAGGATCGATCGTGTGTCTCGTCGGGCCGCCGGGCGTAGGGAAGACTTCGGTCGGGAAATCGATTGCCCGCGCTCTCAACAAGGAGTTCTTTCGGTTTTCAGTCGGCGGAATACGCGATGAGGCTGAAATCAAGGGACATCGGCGGACCTATGTGGGAGCAATGCCCGGAAAAATCTTACAGGGTTTGAAGCTGGTAAAAAGCAAAGATCCGGTGTTCATGATCGATGAAATCGACAAGCTCGGGGTATCGTTTCAGGGAGATCCTTCCTCGGCATTGCTCGAGGTGCTCGATCCCGAGCAGAACGTTGCATTCAGGGATCACTATCTCGATCTCCCGTTTGACATCTCCAATATTCTTTTCGTTGCGACGGCGAATACGCTCGACACGATACCGCGTCCGCTGATCGATCGAATGGAGATAATCCATCTACCAGGTTATATCGACGAAGAGAAAATCGCGATTGCCACAAAATATCTGGTTCCGAAATCGCTCGAACGCGCCGGGCTCAAGAAGAGCAAAGTTCGTTATACGAAAGCGGCGCTCCGTGCGATTGCCAACGGGTATGCCCGTGAAGCGGGTATGCGGACATTCGAGAAAAACCTCGACAAAATCCACAGAAAACTCGCCAGAAAGCTCGTTCTCGAAGAGAGCACGGAGGCGATTTCCATCAAGCCGGAATCGCTCGAGGAATACCTGGGACAGCCGATTTTTCGTCATGAAAAACTCGCGGCACCGATAAGACCGGGAATGGCAGTCGGTCTGGCGTGGACCAATTTCGGCGGCGATGTGCTCGTAATTGAGGCGGTGCACAACACCGGCAAGGAAAGTTTCCGCCTTACCGGGCAGATGGGCGAAGTTATGCAGGAATCGGCGAATATTGCATATACCTACGTGCGTCATATTGCAGAATCGTACGGCGCGAGTCAGGAATTTTTCGAGGAGAATATTATTCACCTCCACATTCCCGCAGGCGCAACACCGAAAGATGGTCCATCGGCAGGAATTACCATGGCTACGGCACTCTTATCGCTGGTTACCAACAGCAAGGTGCGCAAAAACGTTGCGATGACCGGAGAGCTTTCACTGATCGGCTCGGTACTTCCGATCGGAGGGCTCAAAGAAAAAACAATAGCCGCGCGAAGAAACTCGATAAAAACGATTATCATACCGAAACAGAACGAGAAGGATCTGGAAGACATCCAGGATCATGTTAAAAAAGGTATCGAGTTCAAACCGGTTGAAACGATGGAAGAAGTTATAGAGATTCTCTTTCCCGCATTGAAGAAAACCTGAAAAAGCTGACTCCCGGAGAGTAGTCTGAAGGTATGAAAAGCGTATGGTGTGACATGGATGAACGGCGTAGCACGATCACGATCAGCAGCACATGCAAAACCGATGTGCGTTACCCGGTTCTCGTATTCGCGCTGACCCTTGCAGTGCTGGCGACCGTATCCTGTTCTCCGGAGGAGTCCTCAGAAGGAAACGCGGTGGATCGTATTCACTCATCGTTTACGCTCACGATGGATGATCTCGATTCGGTCATTTCAGAGTTGCCTGCCGGAATCGCCGATTCGATTCGCACGAGCCCGTGGTATTTTCTCGAGCTAACCAGACGCATACTCGAGCAACCGCCCGAGCTATATGTGCTCGTCGATAAGGATCATCCGCTCTCGCCCGACCACAGACCATCGGATCTCGTCGATCTTACCGAATACGATCTTACGCTCAATCGGAGGGATCTCAGATTGAGTCGATCGATTATGCCCGATGTTCTCTCAATGACCGAAGCGGCCCGTATAGACGGAATCGAGCTGGTGTATTCTTCGACATATCGTTCGTACGAGTATCAGAAAGCTGTTTATGATCGTCATGTCCGCACATACGGGAAAGAGCAGGCCGATCGCGAGTCCGCTCGGCCCGGGAGGTCTCAACATCAGCTCGGGACTACAATCGACTTCGGTTCGATTACCGATGCATTCGGTGATACCGATGCGGGTAAATGGCTGGTATCGAACGCGTGGCGATTTGGATTTTCCCTCTCCTACCCCGAAGGCGGTGAAGAGCTTACCGGCTATCGTCACGAAATCTGGCACTATCGCTATCTGTCCCGGGTCGGCACACGGATGGAACGCGAGTTTTTTGCCGCGATTCAACAACACATGCTCGAGTTCTTCCACGAACATCGAACGTTTTTTGTCTCTAATATGAACGATACAAAAGCCGATTCCGTTATCGACTCGTAGCCGCCGGCAACTCGGATTCGACGACGCTCCGACTCCATCCTTCCCGCACCGCCCGTTCGTACGTTTTCGCTCGTTCGCGATCGTCGATCATTACAACGCCGCGCAGCGTATCCTCCTTATAATAAAAACAGCGGTACACCTCGCCTTTGTCCTCCACCGATCGATATTTCCGGATATCCCACGGGGCGGGTTTGTTGAGAGAAAAAAAGTAGCGATCAAAGACCTCGCATTTCAATCTGAAATCCGGACAACTGTGCCGGACTTTTTTCCCGAGTATGTTCCAGACCGCAATCCTTCCCTGATACTCGGCAGCGTGCCACAGATGTGTAATGCTGCCGTTCGGATGCTCGGCGGCGTCGCCGGCCGCATAGATTCCCTCCGCACTGGTGCGAAGCATTTCGTCCACGAGAATCCCACGGCCCGCGGCAATTCCCGATCGTACCGCCAGATCAACAGACGGATCGATTCCGGCACACAGAACGATGTGATCTACCGTCCGCGAACCGTCACCGAGGTCGACGGTAAACCGTCCGTTTTTTTTCCGCCGAACCGAATCCACCCGCACCTCGAGCTGCAGATCAATACCGTGCTTTTTGAAATGCATGGTCATTATTTCCGAAGCGTGCTCGTTGAGCTCTTCCGACATGATTCGGTTTCCCGCACCGACGGCGATGATCTCGAGTCCCATCCTGGACAACTGCTCGCTCACTTCCACACCTAATACGCCGACGCCGACCACGAGCACGCGCTCACCTGCGGAGACCGACGACTGAAGAATCTCTACATCGGCGATTGTTCGAATCACGTGGGCATCATCCGGATTTATCGGACGTCTCGGATCGGCACCGGGCGCGAGAACTACGTTGTCGAATCCGAATCGTTCCCCCGTTTCAGTAACGATTCGTTTTTTCGATATATCAATTTCGCGTACTCTCGTATGCGTTGCAACGTCTATCCCGGACTCACGATACCATTCCGCCGTTTTTGATATGAACTCGTTTCGATCAAACGCACGGGCGATATTCTTTGATATTTTTGTTCGCTTGTACGGATATCGATCTTCCGCAGTAATAAGAAGAATCGTTTCATCCCCACCGGCTTCGGCAAATTCCTCCGCAGCGGCGATGCCGGCGCTTCCTCCCCCGACGATAATCGTATTCCAACTTTTCAACATGATCCTCCATGTGTGCGCGTATAGCTGAGACGGCGGCCTCGTGTTACAGTGATATGAGAAACAGATATCAGGGAGTATATATGATCGTCCGAATAATCCATGTCTACGTGAGAAAGGATACTGTTGATTCGTTTAAAGCGGCAACTATTCAAAACCATCGGGCATCGCTCAAAGAGCCGGGGGTTCTTCGATTCGATGTACTTCAAGATGAATCGGATGAAACACATTTTGTCCTGTATGAGGTGTATCGCTCGGAGGAGGCAACCGAGGCACACAAGGATACGCCTCACTATGCCGAGTGGAAGCAGGCCGTCACGCCGATGATGGCGAAGGATCGTGAACGGTCGAGTTTTTCACCGATCGCCCCGGTCGATGAATCAGGATGGTAACATCTAACTCCTCGACGCTTTTCCGGTCATCGGAACAAATCGCACCGGTGTAAGTCTCGATCGGCTGAATCGACCTTCTGTTTTCCGGAGAACAACGAGCTCCTGATACCCGAACGGTTTCCCTTCCGGATACAAGATCAACCCCGAATCCGCAAGTTGGTCGGAAATTTCCTCCGGTATTTTCTGAGTAGCCGCCGTGAGTATAATCCGATCGAACGGCGCATGCTCCCGATCGCCTGCGCTGCCGTCTCCGAAGACGCAATGAATGTTCGTGTACCCCAGTGCTTCCAAGGTTCTCTTTGCCCTTCTGAAGAGCACCTCCACGATCTCCACCGTATGAACCTCCTTGCAGATCTCACCGAGAACCGCCGCCTGGTATCCTGAACCGGTGCCAATTTCCAGCACATTTTCACCGCCGTTAAGCGAAAGTGCCTCGGTCATATATGCAACGATATACGGTTGCGAAATCGTCTGCCCCTTTCCGATTGGAATCGGGTGGTCCTCATATGTGGTATCCTGCTCGCGTGAAGGCACGAACTCGTGACGCGGAACCCGGCGCATTGCTTCGAGAATCCGCGGATCCCGTACGCCCCGGGCCGCTATCTGTTCTTCTACCATTCGGTTTCTTTTTTCTCTTTGTGCATCCATATCTTCACCTGATAATCATCCGTTTGGAAATTTGCTGCAACCGGGGTCGCAGCATCGAGACCTCTTCATACAGCGGCTCGAGCACTCGGCGTCTCCACAATTCAAACCAGCGTGAGTTAACACCGTTTTCAAAGCTGCTCTCGAGGCTGTTTATCTCCGACGCAATCTCCTCAACCACCTGCTCCAGCGCCTGAAGCGTTTCACAACCGCCATGAAATGAGGCTTCCGCTGTCGGGGAATCGTGTATTCCGCGAACGATTTCCTCTCTGCATTTGCCTACCATCCGCCATCCGTTCCGCCGCTGCGAATCTATTCGCTCGATCGATCGACGAATCCCGCTCGACCGGGTGTGTTCCGTGCACTCGTCGGTACCGGCTACCGACAGGATCGAATCGAGTGACGCTTCCAACCCTGTCTCGGGATTTTCGGCCATCACACATCTCGTCCATTCCGGAGTTGCGGCTGATTCGGAAGCTATGTCATCCAACAAAGAAGGAGTCCCAAAGACCCAACGTGTGCCGGCAGGCGCGTTATCACAGTGGTTCTCGTCCCACGCGCACCTGTATCTCTCCACCGCTTCAGGCATCGAAGTTATCGCCGTTTCAATCCGTGAATCAATCACGAGAGTAATCCCCATATCAACCGAGGCCCGAATCATCTTTGAGAGGATTTGCCCACTTATATGCGGGTCGAACAACGAACCGTTTTTCCCGGCGGCAATCAAGACGCGCGTAGAATCGGGGAAAAGCGAAACCAGATCCTCGATCATATCAATAGCTGCTTTACTCACACCGGCGACGGAAATATCGAGATCAGGTTCGTGAGGAGAACGAAAATGCTCGAAAGGTTTCAGGTAGCGAGTTCGATCATCATCTGTGAACAACGACATAACAGGAACCGCTTCGCCGTCCAGATCGTCTACCGTTTTCGCACACGCTTCAATCGCCTGATCGGTGTACGCATACGCGGGAAGATGCGCCTCGCCGAAACTCCAGGGAAACAGCTCTGCAAAATCAAAAAAAAACACGCCGATATCGGCATGACCGATCGATCGGACGATACTGATGAGTCGTTCCGGCGTCGGGGGGAAGTACCTGAAATCGAGATATACACCGTTTGGGACGATCATCTGCGATTTATTGTACACGCCGCGCTCCGGTGAAAACAATATACTATGACAATCGCAATCTTCATTAATTGCAATCGAAGATTGCGATATGTAGTACGCCGAAGACTATGGAAAGGGTAAAAATGGCCGGGGGATTTTTTGGGAACCGTTCCCCCGACCCAAGCAGGAAGTTTAAGCTTGATAAATATAATCATAATCGTCGGGAGTTCCAAATGAATTGCGACATTTGTTGTGATTGGGGCAAGCTGTTTTTACACTCGACGGACGTCGATCGTTTCGGGAATCGTACACTCCCCGTCCCGCAGAAGCACGTAAGGATGCTGCGTCACATCGAGAATCGTCGATGGCTTTCTATCAGGGAGCGTGCCCGCGTCGACGATGAGATCCACCGATCGTCCGAACACGCGTGAGATCTCTTCGACGCTTTTCAATGGAGGCTCACCGCTACGGTTAACGCTGGTGGAATAGATCGGACCGACGGACCTGATGACGTCGATTAGAAACGCGTCGTCCGGCACACGAACCGCTCGTGCCCCTGATCCCACCGGGATGATGAGCGTAAGCGGTCCGGGCCACAAGGACAAAAGCTCAATTTCGATGTTTTCCGACGACATCTTTTTTACCGATTCAGCTGATTCGACCAGCGTAATAAAGCGTTTTTCCGAAGGTCTGCCCTTTATCCGGGCGATTTTCTCTTCAGTTCCCGGTGCAATACCGACGAGACCGTAAATCGTATCACACGGAAGGACCGCGACACCGCCCTCTTTGAGGATTCGGGCGATGTGGGAGATGCTATTTTCACTTTCGACGGGAATTACCATAACCAACAAATGTCAGCAACACGTACAGCGAAACGGCAACGATACACCCGATTAATCTGAAGAATGCATCCTCGGTTCCCTTCGCATTATACGATTTGATCATTCTCCCGAGTGTCCGATGAAGTGAAGCATCCGATTGATTCGGCGTGAATATTCGAACTTCATTTGGTTTAAAATACCCAATGCTTCGTGCCCGAAGTACGATTTCATCCGCCTCCGACAGGAGCATATTACGTTTTTCGCGGAGCTCTTCGCCGATCGCCTCCAGCTCAGCGACATTCCGTTCCAGCTCGCTTTTATGCTGCATTATATCTCTGTATGCAAAAATACCGGCATCTCCCCATAGAAGCAACATACACTCATACACAAAAAAACCGACATATATGGATAATGCGATACGGAGTCCGGTTTTCATATTTCAAGTTACGGCCTCGGCATCCGATTTCTTTAGGAGGTACGTCGAAGATTATGGAAAGCATGAACAGTACATTTGATGTATCTTTTTGCTTTTCATAAATTTATCAACGCGGCATTGATTTTTACCGACAATTACAGTACTGTGAATCATAGACTCGGGAGTTGCGCATGGCCACTAATCCGGAAACTTTGTCCAGCGAGAAAGATCGGGGGCACCACCTGACATCCGAAAACAATGCTCTTAACAATAACGATGACGATCTCGAGCAGTACGGTGTGTGGGTAAAAGTAGGTCCCGAGGATGTAGAGGAAGAACCTCCTGCTGAGGATTTCGAGCTCGAGAGCCTGCAACCCGATATGGGTGAAAGCGAGGGCCTCACCGAAGAAGAGGAACAATTGCTTGGAGATCTCGAACAAAACGAAGAGCAGGACTCAGAAGAATCGAGCTCAATCGAAGATATCGATCTTTCTGATGATTTTAGTCTCGATGATACCGAAGATTTGTCGACATCCGCCGACCTCGATCTGGAAAAGGGACAGGAATCGGAGGATCTCGACGAAATAGATATCGAGGATGCCGGCGAAGAAGATTCGCTCGAAGAGCTCGATATAGAAGAGCCCGACGAAGAGCAGTCTCTCGAAGAGTTCAGCCTCGACGATGTTGACGATTCCGAATCTCTTGACGATTTTGGTGACGAAGAAAGCGGGGAGACCGACACATCTACTCAGCTGAACACCGCCGCGGCGGATATTGAAATCGAAGATCTCGGGGACATCGATCTCGATGAGGATTTCCCCGAGGAAAGCGAAACGGACGAAGAATCTGAAGAGGAAGCTACATCACTCGAGTCACTTGAAGAAGAGGTATCTCTCGAAAGCGACGACGAGGATATGGCATCGCTCGAGGAGCTGCCGGATCTCGATATGGAAGAAGAGCTTCCTGAGCTCGATGATCTTGAAGAGCTCGATCTCGAAGAAGAATCATCAGAGCCCGAGGGAGAACCGGACGAACAGTCCGAACCTGAAGAGCTTCAGGGCGAAGAGACAACGGAAGAAGAATCATCGGGTGACACAGCCGAGGAAATAGAGAGTCTTGAAATTGAGGAGAATGACTCCTTGCCGGGTGCCGATGAGGATCTCGATGATATCGATCTCGAAGAGCTCAAACAATCCGATTTTGGCGAAGACCTGGCGGAGCTCGAAATAGAACAGGATGAGATTTCCGATGAAATAGAGAATATCGACTTGGACGATGAACCGGAAGAGATAGAAGAGCTCGTTGAAGAGTCGGCTTCGTCTTCGGAAGATACGGATACCGAAGACGATTTGGAAGAGCTTACCGCCGACCTGGAGGAAGAGGAAGTTCCCGAGGCTGAGGAATTATCAGACGATACAGATACGGACGATTCGGATATCGATGATCTCGCCGCGCTGGAAGAAGAAATACTCGCCGACGAAGCCGAAGACGCGGAGAGCGATATGTCTTTTGCAGCTGATGTCGAATCGGACGAAACGCAGAATCTCGATATAGAGGATACCGATACGTTGAGCAACGAAGAAGAATTTGCAGACACCGTAACAGAAGAACCCTCGGGTGAAACATCGGAGACGCTCCAGAATATCGAACGCGAGTTACATGCAATACGCAATGAGCTGTCCTCGCTCAAGTCTGAGCTTGCATCGTTTCGCTCAACGGCTCCGAAAACGACTGAACAAACCGGAGAAGAACCGGAGCAAACCGAATCAGCCGGATTCTTCGATGAAGACGAAGATGAAACAATCGCTCTAACCGGCGATGAGCTCGATAATATACTGAATACCGCAGACATCACCGAGGAAACCGAGGGAGAATCCGAGGTTCCCGAAGAAGATGATCTGCTTGATGATCTTCTCGAAGATATGGATTCCGAGGGCGAAACCGAGGAAGAAACCGCCGAGAGCGAGACCGAAGAGTTTGATACAACCGGATCCGCTCTGACCCTCGAGGAGGAACTTCAGGAGTCCGGCGGCGAAGAGGAACCGGAAACGTCGGAGAGTGACGAAATCGATTTTTCGTTTGATCAGGAGCCTGAAACTGCAACGGAAGAAGCGCAGACGTCGGCGGAAGATATCGAAGAACCTGACGAGCTCGAGCTTGACTCAGTTATTGGTGAAGGTGGAGACGAAGAAGAGCTTCTCGGAAAAGAGAACATCATACCGATGGATGAAACCGAGGAGACAGCAACCGAAGAGGCTTTTGATACGACCGAAGATACCGAGGAAGCACCCGCCGCCGAATCGGAGGGTGAAGATATCGATCTCGAATCGGAAGCAGTGGATATTCCGGTCGACACCGATATAGAAGAGACTGAAGAAAGCAGCGAGACCGACACGGAAGAAGAGGAAGAGATCGTTCTCGAGCCGTTTGCCGAAGAAGATGATGAAAGCGAATCGATCGACGAAATCGAGCTCGACATCGAGCCGACGGAAGAGGAAACCGAGGAAGTCGAATCCTTAGAGGAAGCGGCGGAAGAAATGTCCGACGAGCCCGAACGGCACTCCTCCGACTTGCAGGAAAGAGAGGATATTCCTGACGACGTACGGGAAGAGCTGAAAACCGTACTGTCATATCTCGACCGGCTTCTCGAATCGCTTCCGGACGAGAAAATCCAGGAGTTTGCTCGTTCCGAACATTTTGAGGTGTACAAACGGCTTTTCGAGGAACTTGGTCTCGAGACGTAAATGGGGCTTCTGGACAAAGCACGACGGAATACGGGATCGGAAACCACCGTATCCGAACCAACAAGTGATCCACGCCTAAAAAAAAAGAGCTTCCACGCAAAAGATGAAAGGGACCAATCGGGTATTCTGAAAAAGAAGTCCGATCAGATTCTCGTCGAACAGCTTGTCAACAATCTCGCGGCCTATCATCGCGATCTCTCTTTTCCGCTTCCGGTTTTTCGGGCGATCGTTGATTCCATCGATCTCGACGCGGCCGCGTTTCTTTTCGCAGACGCCCCCGGCGGTTACTACATACCCGTAGCCTCGGTTGGTTTCGATGTAACATCACGGCGACGGATGCACATACCGTTGCAGTTGCTCGATCAGAATCATCGCTTGCTCGATGGTTGTTATATGCATGTCGGCCGCGACGGCCTGACATTTCTCGAACAATTTTTTTCGATTCGGGAATACGGGATGCTCGAGGAAATTGTTTTTGTTCCGTTTAATCACGAGGGGACGCCTTTCGCGGTACTGTTGATCGCCTACCATATCGAACATACCCGGTCGATAGAGCGTGAAGCCGATCTTGCTCAACAGATTGCACAATCGTTGAGCAAAGACCTTTACGAAGCCCGCGTACGTAAGATGCACAATCTGCCGGTACATGAAGAAGATGAAGCGGATACGGGTATAGCCGATCTTGTTTCGCGTGCGGATCGAGATCAAATGCGATTACTCACGGCCATATTCTCCCTTGCTGGTCTGATTGAGTCGATTGTTCCGGATCATGAATTTGCGGATACATATCTGTTTCGCACTGATCTCCTCAGAATATTCAAGTCCTTTATTTCATCAAACGGCTGTCTGGTATCGCTTGGCGACGATACGTTTGTCCTGTGCATCCTGACACGAAGCGTGTCGGACGAGCATTTTATCCTCTATCATATCGGGTTAAGCCTCCAGCGTTTCTACTCACGATCCCTCGATTTTCCCTTGGTTGTTGATACGGTTCTCTACTACCCCGACGACGTCTCAAGCGTAGACGAGCTTTTTTCCAAGCTGGGTGTAGAACGTGAACAATGATCGAAGTTCATTCCACCCGTTCCGGTAAGAAAACGGCCTCCATCCACGGTAAAGCCCTTCACTCAGCCTATGATCCGGAAACGCAGGCTCGTCGGTACGTAGAACGCAGCTTAACCGAGGCGCAACCCTCGGTTGTGTTGATCATTGGTGAGTGCATGGGGTACGTATCCAATGCCGTCAAGGATGCATTGCCGAGCACGAAGATCATCGCGTTTTATCTCGATTCACAGCTCAGACCTCACACCTGCCAACACGACGGGAGTATGTGGTTTCCGGATTCCAGGATGTCGCCGTTTGAGTATCTTCGCTCGCTTCTCTACGAGCAGGAGGCGGAAGGGCTTAAAGTTCTCGAATGGGCGCCGGCAATGCGGGTGTGGACCGATAACGCGTCGCTGGTCGCACAAGCGATCGGCGATATTATTCGAGAGCTCACCGGGAATATTGCTACGACAACGGGATTCGGGCGTATTTGGCTGTCGAACGCAATAAGAAACAGCCTGGAGCTCCCTGAAACAATGTGTTCGTTAAATCAAGGAGGCACTGTATTGATCGCCGCATCGGGTCCGACTTTGGGCAAAACGCTTCCCTATATTAAGGAATACCGAAATCGATTCGAGCTTTGGGCACTCCCTTCGTCGCTACGATCGCTTGTCTGCTACGGTATCGAACCCGATCTCGTTGTGACCACGGATCCCGGATTTTATGCATCGCTTCATTATCGATATCTCCCGGAGACACCCGTTCCGACGGCGTATCCACTGACGGCGGCGTCACGGATTCCGACCAACGGAAGAGACGCGATCCTGCTCAATCAGAACAGTTTTTTCGAAAACAGCATTCTCCGAGTCATCGATACGCACGCCTGCCCCGTGCCTGCAAACGGAACGGTCGCGGGTACCTGCCTTTTACTGGCTCATGCCTGCGAAAAACGGGTACTATACGCAGGACTGGACTTCGTCGGAGACGATATCAGAAATCACGTTCAACCGCACACGTTTGACGAGTTGATCCGTGAGACTTCTGAACGAATCCGTCCGCAGACGAGCATCCTGTATGAGCGATTCCACCGGATGAATCCGATTCAAATCACCGACCGGGCATATACAACGAGGGCTCTTCGAACGTATGCTTCCTGGTTTGATCGATATGTGAACAAACACGACGATCTCGACGTCTACAGGTTACTCTCCTCCCCGTTCCATCTCGATTCGGTAATTGATATTGACGAAAGCGATATACAATCTTTTTTGTCGAATTTACCTGACTCATCGACAGGTATCGGTATACGAAGAGCAACACCGGGTCGTGAGAACGTTCGAAGCGGTCTTTCGGATCTGGTAAACAACTGGATACGCACACTCTCCCGTGAGAACACGGAGTACCGGAACACCCGACAACAGTTGCTCTATCTGCTCGAAACTCGGGCAATACTCGACGCAACCGAGATCCGACGAAGAGGATGTACAGAGGAAGCCGATAAACGTGAACGCGATGCGGTCGAGTCGGCGGTGGATTTTCTCCAATCGCTCAGTATGATTCTGTAATGACGATGGCCAATACCGTTCTTTCGCGAAACATTGAAGCGCTGAAAAAACGTCATTCCCGACTTGCAAACGAAATCTCCCGTACTCGTCCGTCGGACCGGATTTCGATCCTCCAATCGAGAAGCGAGCTTACGGTCCCGGCGGTAAAAACCGCGACAGGCGACAAACCGCTCCATTCGAGGGTCGATCCGATTCGCGAAGGAAGACGGATGTTTGATTCGACGTTAAAGGACGAGTGCCCCGGCTTCGTCGTAGCGCTCGGCGTGGGTGGTGGTTATCAGATGAAGCCGTTGATTGAGTCGGATTGGGTCGTCTCGGTTGTCATCGTTGAAACGGATCTTCGAGCATTTCGGTCAATACTCGAACATGTCGATTTGAACTGGCTTTTTGATGATTCACGGGTTTCGATCTTTGTCGAGGAGTCGCTGAGCACGATTTCCGGATTCATCGGCGGCTCCTATCATCCGCTTATTCACGATAGCTACGCTCTTTACCCTCTCAGAAGCCGGATGATCCACGATGACGCCTGGTTTTCGAGTTGCCTGCACATGCTCGAGGAGACACTTGAACGAATTTCGTGGGATATGTCGACACAATCCCGGTTCGGCCGCATTTGGTTCCGCAATACGGTGTATAACCTCACATCACTCCCGTTCTCCGAACAGTCTCTTCCCGAAATTCGCAGCGCGGTCGTCGTTGCCGCAGGGCCTTCGCTCGAAGATACGGTGTCCGACTTACGGAGCGCAAAAGACCGGCGAACGATAATCGCTGTAGACACGGCGGCACCCGCACTTGCCGTCCACGGCATAGTTCCCGATATCGTCGTCACAATCGATGCACAACTCGTCTCCTACCACCACGTATTTGCTCCACTACCGGCACAATCGCTCCTGGTTGCCGACTTGTCGGCGTCGAGGGTCGTCGCTCATCGTGCCGGCCGTCGGGTATTCGTGAGCGGGGGCTTTCCTCTCGGCCGCTATTTTGCGAAAGAGTGGGAGAGCTCCTGGATACCAACGATCGACACAACCGGTTCGAACGTGACCTATGCCGCCGTCGATCTGGCGATTCGTCTCGGAGCCACTCAGATTGATCTCGTGGGGGCGGATTTCTCGTATCCACGAGGAAAACCGTATTCGCGCGGGAGCTATATATATCCGTTTTTTTTGAGTACATCATATCGTACACAACCGGTGGAAACGCTTACGACCAATCTGGTATTCGGCTCCCAAAACGCTCGCGTCGCAGCTTCGGACGGTACGGTACGCTACATACCGAAAAAAATGGAGCGGTACCGGGAAGCTCTTGAATCACTTCTCGGGCGATTCGAACAGTCTCGTCTGGCCGTAACGGATCATATTCGCAATCGACTACCGATACAACCGAAACAGGTCGAACAAACCCTGATCCGATATAATGAAACTCTCACGGCTTTGCCGCGCCCCGTGGACCCTCTCTACGGATATATACAAAAGTTGAGCGCAGAGGAACGGGCAGTTCTCAATACGCTGTTTCCCACCGCGCTTCATTTACACAGACGTGCGCATCAGACCCCGGCTCAAGTCCTGGAGCACTCACGCCGCTGGGCGGTAGATCAAGTGACCGCATCGTTAGACGGATTTTCATAGAGCACGCCCGCATACCCTACAAACGAGTCCGACGGATGAACATCCTTGCTTGTTCGATAGTCGATCAGTTTCCCTCGTCTTACCCCCGCCGCCTCGGAAAACGAAAGCGCACACACCGCAGCCCCGGTGGAACAGGCGGCCTTGTTTCGTGTACCGTGCTCGAGTGCCGCCTGCGCATCGAGCGCGCATAGTGCATCAACGAATTTCGCATCGTTTTCATTGCGGACCCACTCGTATGCGTCGCTCCCCGTGCCTTTGGGGGTGAACCCGTACGCTGGACCATAATGCGTGAGATCGGTCGATCCGATGACCGCTATCGAGTGACCCGATTTGGTGAGATCATGGAGATAACGGCCTAATTCGACGGCGCGCCTACCCGGAGCAATTCGAACACCAACGACACGTATTTCAGGGGCGGTGTATTTAACCAGCGGGAGTTGTACTTCCACGGTATTATCCGGTTTAGAGTCGGGCTGTGCTGCGAAACGTTCGATTATCGCATTACGCACACTCACATCAGCTGAAAGATTACCGATGGGTGTCTCAAATGCATCCTCCGGATACACGAGAAGCGTGTCGCCCGGCGGCAGATGACCGCCGCACACCACACAGGTGGATATTTCCGGTGAAAGCTCGCGAAGTACCGAAAGCGCAGTTCTGCCCGAAAACATCCAGCCCGCGTGCGGCACGATCCCGGCGATACCGCTCGAACGCGATTCTTCCAGATCGCGATCCCATTCGTCGAGTATTCTTCTGGTTTCCTCGTAAGATTTCGGATACCACCCTGCAGGCAAAATCCTTTTTCGAATGTTCATAAGACCCTCTTGTCGCGTTTACCGGTACCGAAAAAGCGTCGATATCTCGTTTTCAGATAACGAGTTTGCCCGGATTCAAACAAAAATGCTTTTTACAATAGTGCAATTTGCCGTATAATTGGACATATGGGGAGAAAGATAATCCAGGCGTTTTCGCTTTTCAGCATCGCGGTATTTGTCTTTATCATTGTATGGTTTGTCTTCAGAGCCATCAATACTCGTTCCGCGAATATCGAGCAGTCGGAGCAAAAAACCGAGCAAATCAAACAATCGATCATATCGTCGGTGTTGGCGGGAGGCGGATTTGACTCGAAGCAGACATCTCGGACCATTGCGAGCTCGTTTCAACAAAATCCGGATCTGAAGCTGCTTGCAATACACGATGTGGAAGGAAGATTGGATTATCTGTACGCAGTTTCGAATGCTTACATCCCCAAAGATACCGAGCTCGGCGGAGATCGTCTTCTCCTTCCCGAGCTCCGTCACAGTGGTATCAGCGAAGAACAACTCGATACGCGGATGGTCTTTCCGGACAATTCGGTTCGGTCGATAACTACGATTCATAGGGTGCTCGACCGGGCGGACGTATTTCCGATAATTCGTGAAGTTCTCATCGCGCTTCTTTCGTTCCTTCTGATAACCGCAGTTATGATAGTCGTTTTTCCGTATATCGAAAAAAAACGATCGGGAGCAGATATTTCGGGTGCCGCCGCCGCAACGGAAGCACCCGACGAGCCGTTCACTCCATCGGATACCGGAATCGGTTCGGAGCACGGGGATATCCCGGAAGATACAACGCGTTTTCGCGGAGAGCCCGGCGGCGATATCGACGGCACTCTAGATATCGAAGAACAGGCTGCGGTCGAGACGCCGGTCACGAACAGCGCCGACCAATCCGGAACGACCGTGGCCGAGAAAGCGTTCGAGACGCCGGTCGAGGCAACAGGCGAACCACCTTCCGACCGACCGATCGAACAGCCGGCGGCGACGGCAGCCGATACGGAGACAGGGGAACACACTCAGGAACACTCGCCGGCACTGGAGTCACACGATGAGTCTATTGAGTCTACTCGCGGGCTCTACTCTCCGAACAGCGAGCTCGGATGGGAAGAGTATCTCGAGGAGAGACTGAATACGGAGCTCAAACGGGCGGCATCGTTTGATCAGGATCTGGTTTTGATGCTGATCTCGGTTCCCTGGGCGCGTCGAGGAACACAGGAGTACGTTGCGGTAGCCGAAATGGTGCGGGAGTACTTCGCGTTTCGCGATCTCTGCTTCGAATACGGCGAAATTGCATTTGGCGCGATTGTCCCTAACGTAGAGCTCGATCAGGGAATGGAAAAGGCGCAGGAGTTCAGAGAAATACTGCTCCCGCGTGCGGCTAAGGACACGACTCCTTCAATAGGATTGAGCGCGCGAAATGGTCGTTTGATGAGCGGGATGCGGCTTATCAGAGAAGCAGACCGGGCGCTCGTTCATGCCCGTGACGATGATGACGGAATCGTCGCTTTTCGCGTTGACCCCGAAAAATACCGTTCATATATCGCGTCAAAGAGCTGATTTTCAAAGCTCGTCTTCAAAAGGGATATCGAGCACCTGACGATCTTTCGTAAGAAAGCTTCCTGAGTGGATCTTTTTCGCCTCACATTCGAGTCGCTTCAATTCGCGCCCGGTGTATCGCGGACTATAGTGAATAAGCCCTACCCGTTTTACATCACCCGCATCGCAGGCTATACGCGCGGCTTGTGAGGCGGTGAGATGCTTTTTTTCTCGCGCCGATTCCTTCAGATCTTCTTCAAACATTGCTTCACAGACCAGAAGATCCGAAGAGCCGACTTCCGGGGCGATGCCGGGAAAATAGAGCGTATCGGTCACATACGAAAACTTACGTCCCCGTCGTTGGGGACCGAGCACCTGATCCGAGGTAACCGTACTTCCGTCGGATGCTTCAACCGATCTCCCTTGCTGGAGCGCCGCCCACTTCGGACCTTCCGGAACTCCGAGCGACCGTGCGCGTTCCGGGTGGAATACGCCGGGGCGGGGATCCTCCTCGAACACATAACCGTAACACGGTTTTGTGTGTATCAGCGGGAAAGCCCGAACCGTGTATCCGTCTCCGTGAAAAACAACCCCGGGTTCGTTGAACTCCCGTACAACTATATCGTAATTGATATACATATCGAGAACCGAACGACTCGTTTCGACATAGCGTTTTGTTTTCGGCGGCCCGATTATGTAGAGCGGCTCCACGCGATCCACCTGCGAGGATAGCATCAGCATCCCCGGGAGCCCGGTAATGTGATCGGCGTGCGTGTGTGAGATAAAAATGACGTTTATC
>CAYLZA010000002.1:0-23029 GCA_964387575.1 uncultured Spirochaetales bacterium
ACATGGGAGAGCCTATCCTGATTCGGGACTTGGCGGAGCAGATGATCCGGTTCTATGGTTTCGAGCCGGGAAAAGATATCAATATCAGCTATACCGGGCTCAGACCGGGGGAGAGACTTTCGGAGTCGCTCTATTCGGCCGACGAGCGTCCGATAAAGACCAATCATTCGAGAATAAGCCGTCTCGAACGTAAAAAACGGTTCAACGGGGAGCTTATCCGTGTTATGGAAAAACTCTATCCGATCTGCTATTTTCGAGAGGAAGCGCCCGATCGTTTTCGAAACAGACGGGTACTTCGGGAAACGCTCCACGAGCTCATCCCTACGATAGAAAAGTCCGAACATGAGCCTGAATACTGAAAAGAAAATCATACCTTTTGCTCGACCTTCGATAGATGAAGAGGAGGAACGGGCGATACTCGACGTGCTGCGAAGCGGATGGCTGACGACCGCATCTCAGACCGCCGGCTTCGAGCGGGAGTTTGCCGAGTATGTCGGAGCCCGTCACGCGCTTGCGGTGAGCTCGGCTACCGCGGGACTACATCTTTCGCTCGAGGCGCTCGGAGTGAAACCGGGTGACACGGTTGTCACGACCCCGTACACATTTGCGGCGGGAGCGGAGATCATCCGCTATCTCGGTGCCGACCCGGTTTTCGTCGATATAGAGCCCGATTCTCCGAATATCGATCCTGAGCGTATCCAGGCGGCGATCCAGTCAATCAACGCCGAGCACTATCGACGGGTGGCTGCGGTTGTTCCGGTTCACATAGGCGGAGAACCGTGCTCGATCCCGGATATCCTCGATATCTGTCGTCCTCTCCGTATTCCGGTCGTCGAGGATGCCGCACATGCACTTCCGTCGGTTACCGAGTCGGGTACCGCCGGGTGTTTCGGTGAAACCGGCGTATATTCGTTCTACGCGACAAAAACAATAACCACCGGTGAAGGCGGCATGATCGTTACCGACGATGACGATATTGCCGATCGGATACGAATAACCAGGCTCCATGGTATCGACCGGCCGATATGGGATAGATACACAAAGCCGAAAAAACGCGGCTGGGAGTACGACATCGTTGCGGTGGGATTCAAGTACAATATGCCCGATCTCGCCGCAGCATTAGGCCGCACTCAGCTCAGAAAAGCCGATCGGTTTTACCGGAGGAGAAAGCAGATAGCGGACCGGTACAGAAACGAGCTTTCACGCTACGATTTTATCGAGCTCCCCCGGGATATTCCCGGTCACAGCTACCATCTTTTTATGATCCTTCTTGATTTGACAAAACTGGATATCGATCGCGATGGGTTTGCCGATGAGCTTGCTTCCCGCGGGATCGGTACATCGGTCCACTACAAACCGCTCCACCTCATGAGTTACTATCGCAAGCGTTATGATCTTGCAGATACCGATTTTCCGAATGCGCTCGCGCGGTATAAGAGAACCTTGAGTCTCCCGATTTATCCTGATTTGACTGAAGAAGATGTTACGGACATTATTCGCGAAGTAACCGATATAGGAGTCCGTCACTATACCGCCAATGTCCGATAATCTCCGTTACATCGATGAATATTCCGACGACGAAATGCTTACCGGGATCGTAATCCGCTCGCGGATACGACGAGGCTTTCTCAAGTCGATACGACATCCCGAATTACCCGACGGGTATACGCTGCTCCGGGCTTCCGACATACCCGGCGAACGCCTGTTGAAGGTTCCCGGGTGCGAGATTCCCATCCTGACCGAAGACAATATTATCTATCGGGGACAACCGCTCGCGCTTCTCGCCGGTCCGGACGAACGAAAATGCAGAAGCATTATTGAATCAATGGAGATTCAGTACGAAAGGGAAGAGCCTCGTCGTTTTGCCGAGCCCTTTGATGATCTCGTCCCGATTCGGGAACAAAGGATAACAAAGGGCGATCCTGATCCGG
This sequence comes from uncultured Spirochaetales bacterium, assembly GCA_964387575.1. Taxonomy (GTDB): domain Bacteria; phylum Spirochaetota; class Spirochaetia; order ARS1246; family ARS1246; genus CAYLZA01. The sequence continues at coordinate 1,932 of CAYLZA010000002.1, forward strand.
CATTCAACGTGGCGTTCCAGATTATCGAAGGCGAATATCGTATGGGAGGAATCCGTGCGGGCTCTATAGAACCGCTCGGCGCGTTTGCCGACGTGACCGGAAATGCGGGCACCATCGCCTGTCCGAGCAGATGGCTCTTCCACGTCAGACGAAGCGTCGCACGTGCATTGAAGCGACCAACAGATGCAATTCGTGTGGAGCTTCTCGAAATAGCACAGGCAACCGACGGATTTCTCTGGCGTCCGTCGCTCTACGCGGTACATGCGGCGCTTCTTTCACACCACACGGGCAAACCGGTACGGGTGGTCGTCGATCCGGGCGATGAAGATGCACACCCTGCGGGTCCCGAGGCACGGATCTACCACGAAACCGCGCTCGATCGTGACGGTCGAGTAATGGCGATGAGTATCGACATCACCGCGAGCGCAGGAGCATTTCCGGTTTTCGGCGAAGAGTTTCTCGACAGACTCTGCGTATCTGCGTCGGGACTCTATCGGTGCGAGAATATTCGCGTGGTCGGACGATTGACCCGACCGAATGAGCAACCGGCGGAGCTTCTCTCAGGAATGGGATTCTGTACCTCCCATTTTGCGTTGGAGGTCCACGCTACCAGGCTCGCTGAGCTGGCGGATGAGGATCCCGCCCAATGGCGAATGAAGCGCATTATTTCGGAGCGCGAAGAGCTTCCGACCGGAGGAAAACTCATGGGCGTTTCCGCTGCCGGACTCATCGAACAAGCAGCGCGGAGCTCCGACTTCGGACGAAAATACGCGGCATATGAAATGCAGAAAAAGCGCAGAAAGCCCCTCGATACCTACGAGCTTCCTCTTCGCGGAATCGGCATCGCGTTCGCGGTCATGCCCGGCGGATTTCTCGGCGGGAACGAACCCGGAAAGGCAACCGTTCATGCCCGAATCGATTCGAATGGGAAAATGTCTCTCTTTTCTTCTGCAACCCTGCGGAAATCATCGTCGGACAGCGCGATCCGCGAGGTTACCGGAGGAATACTCAGCATGCCGGCGGAAGAGATAAACGTAGTCCCGCCGACTACCGAAGATGTACCCGATTCGGGACCGGCGGTTTTTTCGCGGAATATTACCGTTATCCGCAGACTTATCGTTCAATGTGCAGAGGATCTGCAAAAACGGCGTTTCAGAAGCCCGCTGCCCCTCGAAGTAAACCGTTCATTCCGAAGACGAAAAAAGAGCGTCTGGGATCCGGAGACGCTCGCCGGCAATCCGTTCGTGTTCGCTTCATCAATCGTAACCATAGCGGAGGTGGAGGTCGATCCCGTTACCCTCGAGATCCATATCAAGGGGGTCTGGCTGACCGTCGACGCAGGCCCGGTTTTCGAGAAGGCCGCCGCAAAAAATACGATCCTCACGGAAGTGGGAAACGCCTTCGATATGATGCGAAGCGGTGAAAGCTTCTGGGAACGATCGGGACGCGAACCGCAGGACGGGGGCCGGGTAAGCAGAGAAACGATACCCGCCGTAAGCGTCAACTTTGTCGATTCAAAAAACGAATCCCCCGGACCGATAGACGGGCTTGCAACGGCTTCGTTTCTGCCCGCCTGTACGACGGCGGTAAGTCAGGCCACCGGATTCTACTTCGACACCATTCCGCTTACAAACGAGATGATCCATCTATACGTGGAGACCTGAGGTGAAAGTAGAGCTCAACATCAACGGCAATCCGACGGTTGTCGACACCGATCCCGAACGTCGATTGGTCGATGTACTCAGACAGGATCTGAGGTTTCTGCGAACGAAAGCTTCCTGCTATGCGGGAACATGCGGCACCTGCACGATCATCATGGAGGGGAAAACCGTGTATTCATGTCTCATACCGGCATTTGCCGCACAATCAAAATCGATAACAACGATAGAAGGAATCGAGAAGACACGAGCGTATCGAGAAATCATGCGTGGGTTCAAGGCGGCCGGATATTCTCCGTGCCGACACTGCTATCAAGGAAAAGTTCTTTCGTTATACGAGTTGCTCGAACGGGTGTCGGCGCCGACACCACAGGAGCTCGAAGAGGTGATTCAGGCAAACCGCTGCAGATGCTCGGATTATGGTGCACTTCTCGAAGCGGTAAGTTTTATCGTAGATGAACGCAGGAAAAGACAGCATGCCGCGCTTCTCTAGAAGAACTCGATTCTACACCCCGACCGGATTGCCGGATCTCATAGATTTTCTCGAAGAACGTCCGCACGCGATAATATTCGCAGGCGGAACCTATATTGTGGGGCGGCATCGGCGCAAGTACTTCGAGCTCGACCGCGACGTGGCGGTAATAACCGAGATCGAAGAGCTGTCGAGGATACACCGTACCGAACGCTATATCGAAATCGGAGCCGGGGCAACGATATCATCGATTCTCGAAATCGGGACGAATGTCGTTCCGACGGTATTGACCGACGCACTCCGGGACATCGGCACTCTGCCGATACGAAACCGGGCAACACTCGGGGGCAACATCTGCGTACCCGAGATGCGACTCAACTCCTATCCTGCACTATTGCTGCTCGATGCGGCGGTTGAGCTCAGAAGCAAACGCGGGAGCAGATGGATTCAGATGAACAGATTTGCCGAACCCGACGGAACCCTCGCAAAACAACCGGGAGAGGTGTGCACACGTATCCGGGTTCCCTTCGGCGATTGGAATATCCAGGTTTTTCGCACCCTGGGAAGCGGTATCACCGGGAGAGAGTGGACAGTCTCATTCTGTGGCGCGGCGACGACGCGAAAACGAATGCTCGCGGATCTCCGCTTTGCCTTTGGATCGATGGGAAAAACGGTTGTGAGAGATCGGGAGATCGAGGCGGAGCTTATCGGTCGAAAGCTTCCGTTGTCCGAACGCGATCGCGATCAGGCGGAAGAGCTCCTCTCGGATTCTCTCGAATCCCGCACTCCCGCGCTCAGCGCATTTCAATACCGGATGGCGCTCCGTTTTTTCCGATGGTTTATATCCACCATCCAGCTCGAATAGCTCCGTCCGGACGCTTGCCTTCCCCCCGGGGATCACTATATCATTTCCTACAGCACGGTCTACGGGGAGGGGACATGTCCGAATTCGTTCATTTGCACAATCACTCAGACTATTCGCTACTCGACGGCGCGGCAAAGATAGACTCTCTCGTCGAACGGGCCGAAGGTTTCGGGATGAAGCATCTCGCGCTGACCGATCACGGAAACATGTTCGGGGCGCTCAACTTTTACAAAGCGTGCAAATCCGCCGATATCAATCCGGTGATCGGCTGTGAGCTCTATGTCGCACCCGGTTCGAGAAAGCTCAAACGCGGTAACGAAAGCAAAAACCGCTACAATCACTTCATCACGCTCGCGCGGAATGAGACCGGGTATCGGAATCTGATAAAACTCTCATCGCTCGGGTATACCGAAGGATTCTACTACAAACCGCGGGTCGATCAGGAGCTGCTCGAAACCTACTCGGAAGGGCTTATCGCAACAAGCGCCTGTATCAACGGAGAGATTCCCGAGGCGATCATAAACGGACGGCTCGCGGAGGCGAAATCCAAAGCGCTCTACTACGAATCGATATTCGGAAAGGGAAGCTTCTACCTGGAGCTGCAGGATCACGGGCTCGAGGATCAGCATACCGCAAACAAGGGACTGCTCGAAATCTCCCGTCAAACCGGAATACCGGTCGTTGCCACCAACGACGTACACTACGCGGCGCAGGATGATGCGGAAGCGCAGGATATTTTGATTTGCGTCGGGACCAATAAGAAGCAGCGTGATAGCGATCGGCTCAAGTTTTCGGGCGAAGAATACTACATGAAAAGCCCCGAGGATATGGTGGAGATCTTTCGCGAAGTTCCGGAGTCCATTCGCAATACCCTCGAGATTGCCGAGAAGTGTAATCTCGAAATCCCCCTCCCGGGTCCGCTCCTTCCCGATTACACCATCCCCGACGGCTTCACCTCTCCGAAAGAGTATCTTCATCACCTGACGATCAAAGGACTCACATCACGGTACTCACAGGTAACCGAGGAGATGCGAAAACGGGCCGAATACGAGCTCGAGGTTATCGATTCGATGGGATTTACCGGGTATTTCCTTATTGTATGGGACTTTATCCGTTATGCCCTCGATCACGATATCCCGGTCGGACCAGGTCGGGGATCGGGCGCAGGTTCGATCGTCGCGTACGCGCTTCACATTACGAATATCGATCCGCTCAAATACGGGCTGCTCTTCGAGCGGTTTCTCAATCCCGAACGTGTATCAATGCCCGATTTCGACATCGATTTCTGCTTCGAACGTCGCGGGGAAGTTATCGACTATGTAACCCGAAAATACGGGAACGAAAAGGTCGGTCAGATTATCACCTTTGGTCGTTTGAAGGCACGCGCGGTTATTCGCGATGTTGCACGGGTGCTCGATCTTCCCTACGAAGAGGCGGACTCGATCGCAAAGCTCGTTCCCGCCGGTCCGAAATCGAATCTCGATTCGGCGCTGGAAACCGAGCCCAAGCTGCAGGAGATTGCGAATAGGGGTGGTAACTATACAAAACTGATCGAAGCCGGCAAAAAACTCGAGGGTCTGTCGCGGCATGCCTCGACACATGCCGCCGGGATTGTAATCGGCAAAAAATCGCTTACCGAATATGTACCGCTCTATCGCGATCCGAAAACCGGATCGGTCTCGACGCAATATACGTGGGAGCAGCTCGAGGAGTGCGGGCTGGTCAAGATGGATTTTCTCGGTCTGAAAACGCTTACGCTGATAAAGAATACGGAAAAGCTGATTCGGAAACGAGAGCCCGATTTCGATGCGGAGGCGATTCCCGACGCCGACAAAGCCACGTTTGATCTGCTCGGGGAAGGTAAGAGCACATGCGTTTTCCAGTTTGAAAGCTCGGGAATGCAGAACGTGCTCAAGCGGGCAAAACCGAACAAAATAGAAGATCTCATCGCGTTAAACGCGTTGTACCGTCCGGGTCCGATGGACAACATCGATCAATTTATCGACTCCAAAAACGGGCGAACACCGATAACGTATCCGCTTCCCGAGCTCGAGCCGATATTGAAAGAGACCTACGGCGTTATCGTCTATCAGGAACAGGTTATGGAAATCGCCCGCCGCGTTGCCGGGTATTCGCTCGGTCAAGCGGATATCCTCAGACGGGCAATGGGGAAAAAGAAAATCGAGGTGATGGAGAAGGAAAAGAAGAGCTTTGTTTCCGGTGCCCTCGATAAAGGTTTCTCCGAAAAACAGGCAACCGAGATCTTCGAGCTCCTTATACCTTTTTCGGGGTACGGCTTCAACAAATCTCACGCCGCCGCCTATTCGGTTCTCGCATACGCCACGGCGTTTCTCAAAGCCAATTACCCGGCGGAATTCATGGCGGCAAACCTGACGAACGAGATTTTTTCCACCGACAAGCTCGCGCAGTATATAGACGAATCGTATCAGATGGGGCTCGAGATCATGCCTCCCGATATCAATCTGTCGGAAAAGACGTTTACGGTCGTAGAGGGAAAAATCGTCTATGGTCTTATGGGGATGAAAAACGTCGGGTCCTCGGCGGTGGACGAGATAATCCGTGCCCGGGAAGAGGGAGGCGACTATCACTCCTTTCTCGACTTTCTCGAACGTATCGATCACAAAATCGTAAACCACAAGGTAGTCGAAACGCTTATTCAGGCGGGGCTCTTCGACACCATGGGAATCAATCGCGCCACACTTATCCACAATCTCGATCGTGCGCTGGAGTTTGTTTCAAAGAAAAAAGCGTACATGGACATCGGGCAATCGTTTCTATTCGATGGATCCGACAACGAAGAGGTCGATACCTTTGAGATGGAGGAGCAACCGGAATGGTCTCATCTCGATTGTCTGGCACTCGAAAAAGGTATCATGGGGTTTTATTTTTCGGGACATCCCCTCGACTCCTATCGTGAGAAATGGAAGAAATCGGTCGTCATCGATTTATCGTCGCCTCCTGAAAAACCGTCGGAGAACGAGTATGCGTTCCTGGGGGTGGTAAAGCAATTCAGGGAGATCCAGACCCGAAAGGGAACATCGATGGCGTTCGTCCAGCTCGAGGATTTCAACGGATCGATAGAGCTCGTCGTTTTCTCCGATCAATGGCAGCGGTATCGTGACCAGATAACGGGGGACGCGGTCATCGGTGTTGTCGGTCGTCTCGATCACTCACGGGGAGATCCGAAAGTCATCGTCGAACAAGTAACCACTCCCGAGGAGCTCCCGGAAATCGGCCCCTCCGAGGTCCATGTCAGGTTATCGCCGTTCGTCAAAGACGAGCAGGAGCTGGTGGAGCTGCGGTCGTTTCTCATCGAGAGGCGGGGACCGTGCTCGCTGTTTTTGCACACATCGGGCACCCCGGATAACGGCGAGATTGTCATCAAGGCGTCACCCCATATCCAGGTCGCACCCTCGGAGGATGTGTATGACGAGCTCGACAAGCTCCCGCAGGTAGAAGCGGTCTGGCAGGAGTAGCATCTTTTTGGTACCTTATAGCACATGACAACCGTACTGCGTATAGCTGGAGGAGCGCTGTCAATTTACATGGTGCTCCTCTTTATCCGAATTCTTCTCACCTGGTTTTCGGGACCGCCCGGTGGGAAAGCCGTATACTATCTTCACCGGGTAACCGAACCGTATCTCGGTTTTTTTCGGCGCTTCTCGTTTTTGCGAGCCGGGAGAATCGATTTCTCACCGATTGCGGCACTCATCGTGCTGGTTATCGTGCTCAATATCGTAAACATGCTCGCCGCATACGGGCGAATTACGCTCGGGATCGTGCTGGCGCTCATCGTGAGCGCGGTGGGCTCGGCGGTGACATTTATCATCGGTTTCTTTCTCGTTCTCACGGTAATCCGTCTCGTTGCCGCTGCATTCGGCGCCAGCTCTATACATCCCTTCTGGCAGACGATAGACGTGGTAATCAACCCGGTTCTCGCGTTTATTCAACGTAATATTCTCAGAGGGCGACAGGTCTCGTACAGAGTCGGGCTCGGCATCAGCGCCGCGACGATTCTCGTGGTATTTCTCTTGGCGAGATTCATCATCGCGCAACTGATCAACCTCATGCAGATGATTCCCGTCTAACCCGATCCGACATGTTCGTGCGGGAGTTGAACAACGGTGTGCAGGAGCTCCCCGGTATCGGCCCTGCCACCGCCTCCGCTCTTTCCAATCTCGGAATTACATCCATATCCGATGCGCTCGTGTATGCTCCCCGCGATTTCGAGGATCGGAAAAAACGCATCGCCCTCTCATCGGTCGGGACCGACGGTACGGTAAACACGATAGTCACCGTCGTCGAGCATCAGTACTTCAACTGGGGGAGACGACGGACACTCAAGGTTATCGTCACCGATGATACCGCACCGGCTTCGCTGGTGTGTTTCGGGAGGAACTTCCTTGCAAAGAAACTGATCCCGGGAAGCACATATTATCTCTACGGGCGGTTTACACGACGCCGCGGTGAGTTGCAGAGCTCCTCGTTTTTTTTCGAGCCCTATTCGGACAATCCACGGCAGTTCGACATCGTTCTTCCCGTGTATGGATTAACCGAAGGAGTTACTCAACGAACGATCCGTGCAATGGTGTATCGGTCGCTCAAAAAATACGGCGGATCGATCGAAAACGAGCTTCCGGAAGCGGTACGGGAGAAGCGCGAGATTCTTTCGAAATCGGATGCGCTCAACCTGCTTCATTTTCCCGAAGAAATCGAGCAATCCGAAACCGCTCGTCGTACGCTTGCCTATGAAGAGCTGTTCTATCTTCAGCTCTTTATGCAGCATCGTGCCCGCAGTTTTCGTACCTCCGGAGGCCCTGGCCGCCGGCTATCGACAGAGCTCGCCGACAGCATCGTCTCACGGCTCTCGTTCAGCCTGACCGGCGATCAGCAACACGTGCTCGGCGAGATCAGAGAGGCGCTCGAGTCTTCGCAACCGATGATGCGGCTTCTGCAAGGTGACGTCGGGTGCGGGAAGACGCTCGTGGCGTTTCTCGCGGCGGCGCTCGTCGTTGCCGAAGGCGAGCAGGTGGCGTTTATGGCGCCGACCGAGCTTCTCGCACGCCAGCATGCGGAAACCGCTGCCGAAATACTCGAGCCCGTTGGAATTCGAGTGGGATTTCTCTCGGGTTCGGTCAAATCCGACGGCCGCACCCCGTTACTCGATGCGGTAGGACGGGGTGAGGTCGATTTTGTGGTCGGAACCCACGCACTGTTCGGACGATCTATCGCTTTTGATCATCTCGCTCTCGTAATCGTCGATGAGCAGCACCGTTTCGGCGTCATGCAGCGGCTTGCAATCGTCGAAAAGGGTGATCGTCCCGCAACACCGATCCCGCGTTCGCTTGCGCTGACGGTCTTCGGTGATCTCGATACATCGACGATACGAACGATGCCACCCGGGAGGATACCGGTTATCACCCATCTTGCGAGAATCGGTAACGAAAAGAAAGTCTACGACCGGGTGCGACGCGAAATCAATGCAGGGCGGCAGGCCTATTTCGTCTATCCGCTGATATCACAATCGGGCAAGCTCGAGGTGAAAGACGCCGAAGGTGCTTTCGAGTATCTCGACGATTCGGTTTTTCCCGAGTTTACGCTCGCGCTGATTCACTCGAAGATCCCGGAAGAGGAGAAACGAGAGAAAATGTCCTCGTTTGCCGAGGGAAAGGTGGATATCCTCGTAGCGACGAGCGTAGTGGAAGTAGGAGTGAACGTCCCGAATGCCACATGCATGGTTATCGAGCACGCCGAGCGATTCGGACTTGCCGCACTTCATCAGCTCAGGGGAAGAGTAGGACGTTCGGACAAACAGGCATATGCGTTCCTGATCTACGCTGAGGACATTACCGACGACGCAAAACGACGGCTACTGATTATGAAGGAAACAAACGACGGATTTCGGATCGCCGAAGAAGACCTGAAAATGCGCGGCCCCGGCGAGCTCACGGGGCTTCGCCAGTCGGGAGAGCTCAGCCTCAATTTCGCGGATCTGATAGAGGATTTCGATCTCTTGCGTGATTCGAGAGAGGACGTCAAGGAGCTCCTCGATACGGATCCTGGTTTTCTGATGCCGTCGAATGCACCGGTTCGCGAAGTTCTCAGCCGGTGTCCGCCGTTTGAAACTACTCTGACCGCCGCAGGCTGAGGGTTTGGATGAGGATTACCGGAGGCACACTCAAGGGACGACGCGTTACCTGTCCACCCGGGATCATTCGCCCGGCGATGGATATGATACGCGAAGCCCTTTTTTCGATCCTCGCCGATATAGCCGATTGCTCATTTCTCGATCTCTACAGCGGCTCCGGAATCGTCGGTCTCGAGGCCGTATCGCGGGGAGCACGCCGGGTGGTGTGTGTGGAACGGGACAAAAGAAAACGTTCCGTTCTTTCCGACAATCTCACCCTGGGTGAAGCTGTTCCAGGCGAAGCGACGATACGACCGGTGTTTTCGACGGTTGAGGCGTTTCTCAAACGAAACAGAGAATCATTCGATATCGTCTTTGCGGATCCGCCGTTTGCATATTCTTACAAACGAACGATTCTCGAAGCCGTTGAACGCTACCGGGCGTTAACGGAAAACGGTGTAATCATTATTCATCATCCGGGAGACGACCTTCCCGATCGAGTCGGCGATCTTCGTCGTTTCGATTCCCGCCGATACGGCGGTTCACATCTCGCTTTTTATCGATGTGAAGTCGATTCCTGACTCCAATCGCGGTCACCGCCCGTGGTGGTTATTATCGGTCTATTATGCCTGCCCACGATACCCAGCGATCGAGCAATGTTTTGTGATGCTCCTCCTGGTCGTCGACCTCGCTCATTTCATGCCTGGAACCTTCTTCCTCCATCTGCGAAGGTGCCTCGCGGTCCCCTTCGATTCCCATCGGTACCTACCTCTCCAAAAAAAGATATCGCGAAACGACGTATTTTTCTGATTCTGTACACGATCGTTCTATACTTTGTTACTATGGGGCAATCATTCATCGCCCATTTTGACGGAGAGAGTTTTGCGTAGCGACAGACATCTGCAAATACCGGTTGCAACTGAAAGCTTTTCGCTGGAAGAAGCTCACAGGCATCGCAATATCGTACGTGCCGCGGAGGATCTATTTACCGGCTGGGGATATCTGCCTGCACAGGTACCGGTGTTTGATTATTTTGACGGTTATCGGCATCTCCTCGACGAAAAAACATTGGAGACCGTCTATCGACTGATTGATCGGGACGGCGAGCTGTTGATGCTCCGCTCCGATATCACGCTTTTTCTGGCAAAACAAATGGGATTGCTTCTCACCGAAGAGTCGCTCCCGACCCGTGTTTTTTACGCCGACTCGATTCTCAGACATCAGGATTCAGAAGACATATCGCACAACGAGTTTTATCAGATCGGGGCGGAGCTTATCGGACGGAGTGGGATGCGAGGAGATCTCGAAATCGTGACGCTTCTCGGTAACATCGTACGGCTTTTGTCGATACCCGCCTCGTATCTCCATATTGGTTCGAGAAAGCTGTTCAACGCGCTTACCGGCCGCTGTTCTCCCATCGAACGGTCCCGGGCTGCGGACCTGCTTACCGGTCGGGAGCTCGACAAGCTTTCGAACATCGATGCTATACATGCGGCTCCGTTCGACTTCATCGGTGCTCCTGAAGAATTCGGTACGCTGATCGAAGAGTGGGACGCATATCACGAGCTCGACGACGTCAAAACCGCGGCCGATGAGTTGTATTCGATGGGTACCGGTCTTGCGGAGCTCGATATGGTGTTCGACGTACGAATCGATCTCTCCGAAATCGGATCGCAGCCCTACTATACCGGAACGGTATTCCAGCTCTACGCGGAGGGGATACCGAGCGCCGCCGCATCCGGAGGACGATACGACGAGCTCCTCGGACAATTCGGGTTCTCGGCTCCATCGGTGGGGTTTTCGCTGATGCTTCGAAAGCTCGAACCGTATGTCGGAAACGCAGACCGTTTTTCGGCCCCCGAAACCGTCACCGTCGACACCACTGAATTTGCCGAAGCGATTAAAGAAGCCGAGAAGATCCGAAAAACCGGCCGGGCGGCAACGCTATGAAAAACGACTACCTCACATTAGCGTTGCCGAAAGGACGAATTCAGGACCAGACGCTCGAATTGCTTTCCAAACGAGGGATACCGGTAACCTTCGGAAAACGAAGCTTGGTGGCGCACAACGACACCGCACGGATCAAAGTTATACTGGTAAAAAACAGCGATTTGCCGACGTACGTCTTGCATGGAATTGCGGGCACCGGCATATGTGGTGACGACGTACTTTCGGAAAACGGTTCGCATCTCTATCGGCTTTCGACGCTTCCCTTCGGCGAAACAAAAATGTGCATCGCCTCCAAACCATCGGAGCCGTCGATAGATGATGCCGCAGCACAGCACGGACGTGTGAGTATCGCAACCAAGTTCCCTTCGTATACGAGATCGGTATTCCACGCGCGAGGGATTCCGCTGGAGCTCATCAAGCTCAACGGATCGGTCGAGCTCGCTCCGATTCTCGGGCTCGCCCCCTATATCGTCGATCTCGTCGAAACCGGAAACACGCTTCGGGCGAACAACCTGGTGGTGCGTGAGGAAATCGAGTCGATACGGGTGCGTTTCGTCGCCAATCCGGCCTATTTCAAAATTCATCACAAGCGAGCTCGAGAGCTTGCCGATAAGCTTCAATAGGGATAACGCTATGTCGATACACACCGAGCGCAAAACAAAGGAAACCGGGATCCGGATAGATCTCGATGTGCAGACGGGGCCCGACGTCGAAATCGATACGACCATTCCGTTTTTTGATCATATGCTCACGGCGATGGGATTTCACGGAGGAATGACGATACGAATTTCGGCAAACGGCGATACTCAAGTGGATCAGCACCATCTCGTCGAGGATGTAGGCATCGTACTCGGCGATGCGTTCAAGCAATACGGGGAATCCGCCGGAGCGTTTCATCGATTCGGACACGCGATAATACCGATGGATGATGCCTTGTCCGAAGTGGTCGTTGATGTGGCGGGGCGCCCCTATCTGGTGTACACCGCCGACTATCCGCAACCGCTGGTGGGAAACTTCGACATCGCATTAGTAAGAGAATTTTTGCTCGGATTGAGTAATAAAGCCGACTTGAATCTTCACTGTATCTGCCGTTACGGTGAGAACAGTCATCATATGGCCGAATCGTTATTCAAGGCTCTCGGCATTGCACTGTCGAGAGCGTATTCCCCGATAGAGGGACCGATTCGATCGACGAAAGGTCAATTGTAAAAGAAACGCCACTGAGATAGTGTTTGATTTTTATTATGACGGGAATTATATTTACCAAAATGGTCGGAGTAGGTCGTAAGAACGCGGTTCGACTCTGCCAGAAAGTATTGTTCAGCACCTCGATACCGCCCCAACCATACAGAGAACAACATGAGTAGTTACAAGGCACTCGAGAAGATGCCACGGGAGGGTTTTCTCAAAGTCCTCCGTGACGAAAGAGTTGAACTATCGAATCAGCAGCGAACCGCGCTGATTCGAAAAGGAAACGAGTTGTTCAATGCGGGGGAAATCGAAAAAGCAAAACGCGTTTTCCTGACCGCTGGATACGGAGACGGGCTGAGCAGAATAGGCGATCACTACTACAAAGAGGATCGTCCACTCGAAGCACTGCGAATGTACTGGCTGGCGCCGGCTCCGGACAAACGAGAAAGATTGGTAGAAAAGCTTTCTTCGATCGTCCAGACATGGTTGGTCGAAGATGAAGGATAAGGTAAAAATGCGGAAAGAAGAACCATATCGTCTTCAAAACGATTCATATCAGAACGCGACTGATCCCGACCCGTCGTCGGAGGAACACCACGAAGGCGAGGAAGAGATCGGAGATACCTCGATTTCGGATCTATCGAAACGGGGGTATCAGCTGCTGAAAGAAAACTACATTGATCAGGCCGAAGAGTGTTTCGACGAGATTCTCGAAGTTGATGCGACCAACAACTACGCATTGGTCGGACTCGGGGATGCGGAGCGCAAAAAACGCAAGTTCCGCCGGGCGATCAGCTACTATCAGCTCTGCCTCGAGCATCATCCGGGCAACAACTATGCGCTGTTCGGGCTTGCCGATTGCTATAAAGCGCTCAATCAGTATCAACAGGCAATCGAAATATGGGAGGAATATCTTCAGCACGACGACCAGAATGTAACCGTCCTTACTCGAGTGGCGGACGCGTATCGCAAGGTCAAGGATTTCCGCCGCTCCAAGGAAATCTACGAGCAGGCGCTCGAAATCGAGGAAGATAATGCCTATGCCCTGATCGGTCTCGGTCATCTCCACTACGATTTTCGCGAGTATCAACAGGCGCTGGAATACTGGGAACGGATGCTCGAAGTGCATAACGACGATGTCGATATCCGTGTTCTCACATCAATCGGTAACTGCCATCGAAAGCTCAGAACCTACGATCGGGGAATCGAATACTTTGAGCGCGCGCTGGAGCTGGAGCCGGGGAATTTCTACGCCTTGTTCGGGCTCGCCGATTGCTATCGCGGGTTGAACGAGCAGGAAAAATCACTCACCTACTGGAAACGAATCCTCGAGAAGGATCCGAATAACAAGGTGATTCTCACACGCGCCGGCGATGCGTATCGTCATATGGGCGATTTTGAAAACGCCGAATCGCATTATCGGAAAGCGCTCAATATCGAGTTCGATGAATACGCGATCCTTGGTCTTGCTATGATCAACAAGGCCCGGGGCAACTACCAGGAAGCGATCGAATCGCTCGAAGGATCGCTCAAGAACGATGTGAAAAACCATCGTTTGTACACCGAAATCGCAGAATGCTACGTCGCGCTCGGCGAAAAAAACAAGGCGATCGAGATACTACGCACGTTTCAGCAACTCGGGGTTCGTAACAACTTCGTTAATGATATGTTGTCTGAGCTGACCGGAGATCAACCTTACTGATCCGAAAATTGTAGAAATCAGCTCCCGGCCGGCTCGAGAACCGCCCGGATCCGTCGTACTCCGGCTGAAGAGGACTGCTCTTTGGTGATTTTGAAACGCCCGAGCTCGCCGGTGTGTTCTACATGCGGACCTCCGCACACCTCTTTCGAGTAGCTCCCGATCGAATAAACTTTCACCTGCTCATCGTACCTTTCGTTGAAAAAGGCGAACGCCCCCTCCTCCACGGCCTTGTCGACGGTCATCGTATCGATCGACACCGGTAGATCCTCCGAGATTCTCTCATTTACGATCTCTTCCACCTGTTTGATCTCTTCGTCGCTCATTTTCTCGGGATGCGAAAAATCAAAACGCAACCGTTCGGGTGTGATATTGCTTCCCATCTGTTTTACATGATCCCCGAGCACATCGTGGAGCGCCTGATGCAGGAGATGGGTGGCGGTGTGAAGCCTCGTGGTCTGTTCCGTTGTGTCCGCCAAACCACCTTTGAAGCTCTTGCTCGCACTCTGCTTCGATAGCTCCTGATGCTTTTTGTACGCTTTGTCGAATCCCTCCCGGTCGACCGTCATCTCGTTTTCCGCCGCGAGCTCTTCGGTAAGCTCGATGGGAAATCCGTAGGTGTCGTAGAGCTTGAACGCGACACGTCCCGGTACTTCGCGTTTCGGGTTTTTGAGCAGATTGGGAAGCATTTTTTCGAGCTCCTGCTCTCCCTTCTGCAGCGTCTTGAGGAATCGTTCCTCTTCCGCGGTGATCTCTTCGGTAATCTGCCGTTTTGCCGCCTGGATCTCCGGATACGGCCCGGCGTACATCTCCGCGACGATTTCCACCGGTTTCGCGAGAAACGTGGTATCAACGCCGAGCTTTCGTCCTTCCCGGACGGCTCGTCGAATAAGACGTCGCAATACGTAACCTCTGCCGACATTGGACGGTTTGACGCTCTGCGGGTCACCGAGTATAAACGCCGCCGTTTTTGCGTGATCCGCGATAATTCTCATCGATCGATCGGTCTGTTCATCTTTTCCGTATTCCGATGACGATATTTCCGCAATCGTTTCGATCAGCGGAAGAAACGCCTCGGTCAGATACACCGAGTCCTTGCCCTGCAGGATCGTGATGGTACGTTCTATTCCCATTCCGGTGTCGACGCAACGCCGCTCGAGCTCCTCAAACGTTCCGTCTTCTTTTTTGTTGTACTGCATAAAGACGTTGTTCCAGATCTCGAAGTACTTCCCGCATGAGCAACCGGGACGGCAATCGTCACCGCACGGTTTTCTCCCGGTATCGATAAACATCTCCGTATCGGGACCACACGGACCGGTTTCGCCGGCGGACCACCAGTTATCCGATTCGGGAAGATAGAAGATCCTCGAGTCGGGGATTCCCATCGACCGCCAGACATTCGCACTCTCATCGTCGGCGGGGACGAGATCGTTCCCCGCGAACACCGTTACCGACAGCGTATCCGGCGAAATGCCGAGCCATTCCTTATCGGTGAGAAACTCATAACTCATCGTTATCGATTCTTCCTTGAAGTAATCCCCGAGAGACCAGTTTCCGAGCATCTCGAAAAACGTGAGATGACTCGGATCCCCAACATCCTCGATGTCGCCGGTTCGAATACATTTCTGATAGTTTACCAACCGTGTTCCCGCCGGATGCGGTTGACCCAACAGATATGGTACCAGGGGGTGCATACCCGCCATCGTGAAAAGCACGGTCGGATCGTTTTCCGGTATCAATGATTTCCCGGAAATCTCTGCGTGGTCCCTGGATTTAAAAAACTCGATATATTTTTGTCTAAGCTCGTTTGCTTTCATGGTGTTTCTCGCTTTGGAATGTTCCGTTAGAAGTCTTCCAGCCTGGATTCGGTTTCCTCGGTGGTAAAATCGGGAAAGACGTAGAGCATATTCCCGGATTTGCTCACACGAACTTCGGCAAATCCCTTCGATACGAGCTTTTCCAGGTTTTTCTTGGCATCGTCGAGGGTGATATCGCTTTCCAGTGCGACCTGCGCAGGCGTGGCAATGCCGTTGTTGCTCTTGGCGGTTCGTAAAATCACTTTTTCGATTGAATCCTTATTGGAACGTCTAACCGGGGTACGCGAGGTGGGAAGCTCCCGCGCTGCAAATCGTTCTCCGTGGGAAAGAGCACGACGATACCGCTCCTCGATATTCCGCTCCCTGACCTGCATAGGAAGTGTGAAAAAGTCGTAAACACATCCAACGAAGGCAAGCCCGCCCGTGAATAGGTAGAGCAATCCCGTCCCGAACTTACCCATGTAGAATCTGTGAAGCCCCATGGTGCCGAAACCGCCTATGAAATACAAAAGATACGCTATAAAGACGGAGTACATCGTGTGATCACCTCATTTTTGTCTATGCGATACCCGGCAGCCGAACGATCACTGAAGAACGTACTCATCATCCTGGTCTATGACAAGCTTGCCTTCCTGCTCGAGATCTCGCAGATAAAACAGAAACTCCCTCGTCGCCTGCTCCACATCGCTGCGTTTCATCGGCCCGAGATGTTCCATCTCATCCTTTACCAAACTCGCACGTCGCGATGATATCGAAGAGAGTATTCGATCTCTACTCTCATCGTTTTTGCCTTTCAGGATTGTAGCAATCTCTTCTTCGGAAAAATCCCGGAGGATTCCTTGCAGATCCTGATCCCGAATATGGAAAACGACATCGAATGTGAGAAGCTTGTCTCGAATCTCCTCGGACAGATCGGGATTGTACGACTCGAGATCCTCGAGTATCTCGTTTTCCCGATCTACTTTCGTATATCGCAAAATCTCGGCGAGGACCGAAGCACCATCGACTTCTTCGGTTATCACATTCCCCTGTTTTCGTATACGTTCTTTGAGCGCTTCGGCCACCCGCTGGAGTACCTCAGGAGAAATGTTCCGCAGATTCGCAATGCGTCGTGCCACCGCCCGTTGCAACTCCGGATGAAACGCTTCGAGCACCTGCGCCGCCCGTTGAGCATCGAGATAGGGAAGCACCACGCTCACGACCGACGCCGGTTCGTGCTTGAGAACCATCAGAATCTGCTGGAAATCAAGCTCGTCGAGGAAATCGAAGGGATTGTCGATTCCGGTCGGCACCGCCTTGGTGTACATCCGCTCACCCTTCTCTCTCCCGAACGCTCCGACGAGCATTTGCCGAGCCACATCGGACCCGCCCCTGACCGAAGCGCCGCGTCGGGTGAGCTTGCCGAACTCTTCCAGCGTTTTGCGGGCTTCATCGATACCAATACGTTTTATCCGCGCTATCTCTACGGCGATCCGTTCGACCTCCTCCGGCGTCATATGCTTGAGGATGCTCGTTGCATCGTCCTTTGAGAGAAGAAGCAGAAACTTGGCAGCTTTTTGTGCACCCGATTCTCCGCCGCCTCCCTTCAGCAAGCCGTGGAGCTTTTTTTCGGTGTCGACCGGACGTGCGCCGGATTTCGCCGTGAGCCCAGATTCCGATCTCGCGTCGGAGGCGGCCGATGGTCCCCCGCGCGAGTGCATACCTGCATCGGGAGGAGCTTTCGCACCCGGATGTTGTCCTGAGCCTCCGGCTGATTTCGCGTTCGGATGCTTCCCTGAATCAGCTCCGGGTTCCGCGTCGGCATTACGTTTATTGTCGCCGGCTCGTCCGGCTTTTTTATATTCTTCCGCCGCTTTCTGCGCACGTTTCATATCGACATCATAGCAACGGCTCGGATACCGGTCAATCTTGGCATTGCAAGGTCAGTATCGGCGATTGAGGTTCGTATAACCACATTTGGAACCGCTATCCGCGGTTGACACTTTTTTAACAAATCGGTACAAATCCTTTTAGATATGCCGCTGTAGCTCAGTCGGTAGAGCAGAGGACTGAAAATCCTTGTGTCAACAGTTCGATTCTGTTCGGCGGCATATGGTGGCCGTCTGACCACAAATCTGTGGTCAGGCGGTTTTTTTTTGACGATGCTTTCCGGTTCCTGCGAGGACTCCCCACCGGGCGCATCAAAAAAAACCGGCGCTTTGATCTATCGGTACAAGCGCCGGCCTTCACGTGTTCTATATGATGTGTAATTGCAATTACGTTACGATACGGTAATCTGCTTGCTCGACTCCCACAGTCCGTGGATATTACAGTACGAAGTCGCAAACAGCGTTCCGCCGGAATTTGCCTTGAAACTCGTTACGACACATGGATCGGTGTACACGGGACCTTGATTTGCACCGGCAACCGCTTCACCGTGGGCGTTGAAATCGAATGTGCCGATGTGATAGGTAAATTTATCATCATCGGGCTTGAAGTAGAGATTGATCCATCTGATGTGATGCTCGGTCGTATTCGGATGCGCGATCTCCTTACCTACGGTTACCGTAACCTCGAGAGACTCTCCCGATTTTACCGAATCCGAACACTCGATGACAGGTACGTGTTTTTCGCTTTTCCAATCCGCCTGTTGAATCTGATCTCCTATTTTCGCCATATCTTCCTCCTCGATTGGCGCGCACACTTTCCCTGCCCGGACAGCAGCACTTAATGTACGCATTAATGTGGGTTAACCTTAGCTATAATATAGGTTATTCGGAGTCGGTTGTAAACCTCATATAATGGCCCGATAATTGTTGAAAATAGGAAACGCGGCATTTTCCCCCCTCTGATACCGCTGTATATAGCGGGTTCATCGGTCGAAATAGCCGGATTTGCAGTTTTCAACAGGATTCGGACCACTATAAAATCATTCCCCGTGGGCGCGCTGATACTCTTTCACGATCTCCGGAGGCTCTTCGCCATCAGGGACAAATAGCAGAGCTGCCGAGTTCATACAATATCGCAAACCCGTCGGATCGGGACCGTCGAAAAAGACATGCCCGAGATGTGAGCCGCTCGAGCTGTCGACGACCTCTATCGCCATGCCGAATAGATTGCGATCCTCTACATAGAGCACCGCATCCTCGTTGATCGGTTCGTAGAAGCTCGGCCAGCCTGTACCGGACTTATATTTGGTCTCCGATCTGAAAAGCGGTTGTCCGGTTGCCGCCGAATAGTATGTGCCGGCGGTTTTGGTATCGTACAACTCACCGGTAAAGGCTCGTTCGGTTCCGCTCTCACGCAGAATGTAGTACTGCTGTGAAGAAAGGCGGCTCTTCCACTCCGATTCGGAAAGCTCTACGGAAAAATCGAGCCCTTTCGCATCTTCGTAGACTTCGAGACCGCGAATATTTTCCGACTCCGGTCTCGCCGATCCTCTCCGACTGTCTGCAAGCAGGAATCCGACCACTCCGAGTATGAGTACAACGGCGGGTACGATGATAATTTTTCGTCCCCTGAACATATTCTTTATCATATATAAAGGATACTAAATAAGGTATAGGTAAATCAACAACCGCCTGACCACACCAGTGTGGTCAGGCGGTTTGTAGGTAGCGTCCCTGTTGGAGGCTTACGATGCTGCTGAAGCCGCCGAAAACCGGACGAACCATGAAAGGCTCAGGACCGCTGAGAGCTAGTACGATTCGCTGCTCTCGGCCCCGTCGATGATCGCTTCGGTGGAGCCTGCGCCGAGCCGTGTACATCCTTGCTCCAGATAACCGACGGCCGTTTCCCAGGTGCGGATCCCGCCCGCGGCTTTGACGCTCAAACGATCGCCGACGGTCTTCTTCATAATCGCAACCGCTTCCGGTGTTGCTGCTCCCTCGGCAAATCCGGTGGAAGTCTTGACGAAATCGGCACCGGCGCGCTCGACCAGCCAACAAGCATCGGCGATCTGTTCATCTGAGAGAAAATGCACCTCGAGAATCACCTTTACGAGTGCCGAACATCTCTTTGCTTCTTCGACCACACCCGATATATCTCGCACAACCCATTCATGATCACCCGAGAGGAACTTGCCGATGTTCATCACCATATCGAGCTCGACTGCGCCTCGGTTGAGTGCCCGAGTTGCTTCGAAGGCTTTTACCTCCGGCAACGTCGAGCCGTGAGGAAAGCCGATGACCGTCGAAACACCGATACCACTTCCCGAAAGCTCCTTCGCCGCGAGCTCGATATCCGAAGGGCGTACGCACACGGTGGCCACTGCGTACGTTTTTCCTATTGCGCATGCCTTCCGGATGTCGTCATCATTCATTCCGGGTTTGAGCGCGGCGTGATCGATCGTCGCGGCTACTTGTTCCTTTGTCCACATATGAATGCTCCCTGTTGATTGCTAAAGTACGGTGAATATTATACTTCTGATCCGAATTCTGTGGAATTTACATATTCATGCACATTGCTGCCCCACAGCGACTGAAATCCAGCTTAGTAATCTCCGGAATCGGATCACTATCCGTCGAAAAAATGCTCCTCTACGACGGCGCACAACGTGTGATAAACCGGCAAATGCAGCTCCTGGACCTCGGCGGTCGTTTTCTCCGGAACCGCGATACAAACATCACTCCACTTCGAAAGAGCTCCGCCCTTCTCTCCCGTGAGCCCGATCGTTCCGAGACCGAGCATCCGTGCCGTGTACGCTGCGTACACGACATTTTTCGAGTTCCCGGACGTGCTCATTCCGATCAACACGTCCGTATCACGTCCGTACGCGGCGACCTGCTGGGCGAACACGAGATCAGGCGAACAGTCGTTCACGAATGCAGTAAACAGCGCCGTCTGTGCGGTCAGATCAATCGCCGGAAGTCCGATCTGCAGACGCTCGGCGATGTACGAGCCCATCTCGGGATCACCGCTCATAAGCGGTTCCGACAAATCCGGGCGGAGCTTTCTCTCGGAGAGAAAACCTTTCATGAGCTCTCCGACTATGTGTGCCGAATCGGAAGCGCTTCCTCCGTTTCCGCACACGAGCACCTTGCCATTCCGTGTATAACAGCGAATCAAGAGCCCCGCCGCATCGGCTATCGACGTTCTGCACGCCTCGAGCTCGGGTTTGCGGGAAATCAATTCGTCTATCCTTTTATCAACCTTGCTCATATCAACCGGTTTCAACTCCTTCCATAGCCACACAAAGGCCTGCAATATCGCCGAGCGATTCGCCGAGCTCGGCCGCTTCGAGCCTGCATGCCCGGACCGCAATCGGCAATGCTTCTCGTTTTATCTCTTCGAGCGCCGCCGGTTCGAGGAGAGATCTGC
>CAYLZA010000003.1:0-18172 GCA_964387575.1 uncultured Spirochaetales bacterium
ATGTATCGTAAAGATCCGTTCTTGCTTTCACATGTGCAGGAGGTTCTTCACCTTGTTTACCCTCCGTCTCATACCAGAGACCCCAGTCGGGAGCCCAATAGGTGAATTGGGAGCTCGCTAAAAACTGACTTGCGCTTAATTCCCAGTGATTTAGCATGTACGGTTTTGAAGCACCCAGGTTGAAATAAAGCAGCTCGTTTATTTCTTCTCTGTTCACAGCATGTGAAATCGCCGTGCGAAACCGAATGTCCTGCATGAGCTCGCGAACCCAAGGAATTTTGTTATTCTGGTTCGGTCGGATCGTAAGGTTGTAAGCTCCTATCGAGGTTTCTCCGGCATAAACACGCTCTCTCCAGAGCGTTCCGTCGCCATATCGGAGCGCGACTTTGATTCCTACGTCTTCATAATAGCTCTTTACCAGCTCATACAACTCTTCACTGGCGTTTGCGCCGAGAAACACATCCAAAATCAACTCGAGGGTGTCCCCGTTCTGATTAACACGCCATTCGTTTTGCGCGTCCCATTCGAGTCCTATTTCGTCGAGAAGACGATTGGCCTTGTCTTTGTCGAAAGTCAATACATCTTCATTATACAGCTCGTAATCACCGTAGTTGGCCCACGTGTAGACCCTGTAATTGCCCTGCTCCTGATTGTCCTTGAATAAGGGATAGTTTTCAAAAAGCAGAAAGTGCGATTGCCAGTCGAATTCACCTGCAACCGCTTTGAGCGTAATCAACTCGTTGTCTCCATAGAGAAAGATATTGCATTCGTCGACATATGGGAGCTGATTCCCCTCGGTATCCACTTTCCAGTAGTACGGATTACGCTTTAAAACGACTTGACTGGTCGAGGTTTTTTCAACCATCCACGCTTTTATAACCGGACATCCTGCCGCTCTGCCCTGACTGCCTTTATATCGAAAAAGATCCATCCAGTTGTCAAAGCCCTCTTTCTTCATCTCTGCAGCCAATTCCGCCTCAGTTGTGTACGCCGGATGAAATTGCTTCAAATAGTGTTTTGGCCACCAGTAATCGTGTCTGAATGCCATATGCTCAATAAACAAGCCGTTTGGCGGTGCAAATGTAAACTTAACCGTGTAGTCGTCTTTTTTCTCGACAACCATCGGCTCATCGCCGACACGAAACGTCGGATTAAGAGCAGGAGTATATTCCTCATTCATGAGGACATCTTCGTACCAGAACAGAATATCATCGGCAGTAAATGGAGCGCCGTCGGACCATTTCATACCTTCGCGCAAATAGAACGTGAACTCTTTTCCGTCGCTCGATATATCCCATGACTTCGCAACGCCGGGAATCGGTGTCAGACCGTCACGCGCCCAACGTACCAACGGCTCGTATCCGGTCCTGTAGTTGATCAACGAGCTTGTTGGACTCTTGGTCGTCCAGGTCATTGTACCGCCGTATTCTCCGACCTCTTCGTACGGCTCTACTACGGCAGGCTCCGCAGGAAGACGATCCTCTACCGGCGGGAGCTCTCCGCCGGAGACCATTTTGGCGAGCATCGGCGCCTCGTTGTACGAGGTGATCTCAATCCCCGTATCGCGTCCGAAATCCGAAAGGGTCGGCCACTGACCAATTTCTCCGCTCAACTTCTCACCGGTTGCAGCGGCCGAAGTTTGGGATGAACCTTGTTGTTCCGATTGTGCCCCGGCGAATGCCATACCGGTAACAAGAAGACAAATGACGAGAGTTAATGCAGCTTTTCTCATGTTTTCCTCACTTTTGTTTTACGTGCATACATATAAGCGAACACTCGGAGTATTTGTCTCCGAGCTTCAACTAACTAACTGTTTATAGCCCTGCACCTCCTGTGTACATGTTTGTTTAAGCCTAAATTAATTATCGATCCTGTACTTTCATACTATTCGACGTCAATGCTTCTGTCAGCTCAATCCTAAAATTCTTTAAGTATTTTTCAAAACTTTTGTTGATACGTCCTACTCCAATTGTTATTATGTTTTTTATGAGTGTAAAAATCGTATGAAGCCAAACAAAGGTGAACGAACTACCACGGAGCGAATAGCGAAGACCGGTAGTACGGCCCTTTCTCAACGTGACCGGGAGCTTTTGGAGACCCTTAAGCCGGTAATCACCGGATTCGCAAAACTATTTGGCAAACATTGCGAGATCGTTCTTCACTCGTTCGAAGATCTCGGAAGGTCGGTTATTCACATCGAAAACGGGAATATAACGGGCCGATCGGTTGGTTCTCCGATAACTGATCTCGGCATGGAAATGCTGCAGCAATCCGATGCTACAGGAAAGGATGTGCTCGGCGATTATTTTACGAAAACCCGTGACGGGAGATCACTCAAATCGATGACCGCGATTATCCGCAACAATAACAACAAACCGATCGGAATGGTCTGCGTAAACTTCGATCTTTCAATCCCGCTCATCGATGCGATTACGCAGTTGGTGTCGGATACTGCGGTTTCCGCGCCACCTCGCGAGCATTTTGCGTTAACCGCGCAGGAGCTCGTCCGCGATGCGCTGAGCTCAGCACTGGAGGAAGTTAACGCTGCAAGCAAGCTTTCTCCGTCGGATCGTTGCAAGAAGATCGTCTATCGGCTTCATCAGAAGAAAGTGTTTGATATCAAGGGAGCGGTAGATGTCGTTGCCGATGAGCTCGGGGTCTCACGGTATACGGTTTATAATCATATTCGCGAAGCAAAAACGAAAATACGCAACACTCCAGACAATATTACGCATAGATAAGCTTCGTAATGTCGTTACCTTCGAGACGTACCGTTTTTGCATCTATCCGATTGTAAAGCGGATTCATATCGTATACATCTGCAAGCTCGGTAAACAGAAACCGCTTTTCGAGAACAAAAGGAGGATCCCACTTCAGCGGCGCAATCGGCGTCTTCCTGTGGCTTTGGATCGCTTTCTTGATTCCCTCACGGATCAATCTGTGTGATTCACCCTTTGCAACGGAAATTGCCGATTGCCTCGACAACCCCTCTTTCACCGCAACGGTGGTGATGTTTGGTATGAGGTCCTCCGCCTCCCGGCACGCCGCCATATCCCCACTCAAAAAAATGAGCGGTAATCCGTGCGCGCCGTTGAACAACCCGAATTGGGCGATCTCCCCTATCGGTTTTCCATTCAACGTGTACGATTCCACGTTTTTACTCGATTGGGTGTGATTCATCGTTCCGTCTTTGACACCTGCCATCGCATGCTGCCCTATCATGACGCATACATCGTATCGACCAATTATTTCCGCACGCTCCGAGCGCGGTGCGCTCGGGCGACCATGCAACAGTTTCGCTTTCTCGTGCAGGGTTTCGTAATCAATCCCGCCGGGGCCGTGACCGTCGAGCACGAGCATTTCGTCGACGCCTTCCTCGATCATCCCCTCGATAGCTGCGTTGACTTCTTCGGTAAGCAGCCGTTTTGTGCGTTCGTAGTACGGTGCCGTCCCACGGGTTTCCTGCTCAAAAATCGAAATACCTGCACAGCCTTCGACGTCGGTGCCTATCAAAATATTCATCGTTCAACTCCCGTAAGATCGAGCTCTTCGGCAAAATGACACGCTGCAAATTGTCCACCGCCAAGATCTCTCAACGGTGGTTCCTCGGTTCTGCATTTCTCCTGCACATACGGACAACGGGGATGAAAATAACAGCCGGTCGGCGGATTCGCAGGACTCGCGACTTCGCCCTTCAGGATGATTTTTTCCTCCGGCTCATCGGCGCTCACCTTGGGCAAGGCCGACATCAACGCTTCGGTGTATGGATGTTTCGGTTTGAGATAAAGATCCTCGCTCGAAGCCAACTCGACGAGCTTACCCACGTACATTACTCCGACCCGATTCGATATATGCTCCACGACACTCAAATCATGCGAGATAAAAAGATACGTAAGATGAAACTCGCTCTGGAGCTTCTCCATCAAGTTAAGAACCTGAGCCTGAATCGATACATCGAGAGCACTCACCGGCTCATCGCACACGATAAACTGCGGCGACGGTGCAAGCGCACGGGCAATTCCTATCCGCTGCCGTTGACCTCCCGAGAACGCATGAGGATATCGTTTAATGTGCTTCACGTCCAGACCAACGGTCTGAACGAGATCCTTTACTTTATCTTCGAGCACACGTCCTTTGGCAAGCCCGTTTCTAACGAGCGGCTCGCCTACGATATCGAGAACCGTCATTCGAGGATCGAGCGATGAATAGGGATCCTGGAAAATCATCTGTACATGCGGTCTGGTTTTCCTGAGCGATTTCCGGTCGAGCCCGGTGAAGTCGAGCAATTTACCATCGCTCAGCCGTAGCGCTATGCGCCCGGAAGTAGGTTCGATAGCACGTAGCAAACAGCGACCGAGCGTCGTTTTTCCACAGCCCGATTCACCGACGAGACCGAGAGTCTCTCCCGAACTGATCGAAAAATTCACCCCGTCTACTGCTTTGACGTATCCCGATACACGGCTAAACATACCGGAGGAAATCGGGAAGTGTTTCTTGAGATCCTCCACTTCAACGAGCGGCTGAGCGTGCTGCGAACCGGTGTCGCCTGTTTCGGTGGCCGCTTCGCTTGAAACGTTTTTACTCATTTCGGTCGGTGCTTCAGCTCGTGTATTGTCTGCATCATGACCGCTCATTCCATCGCCCCCGCTTGCTCTTTTTCCGCCTTTATACGCTCCCGGCGTTTCCTCCGATTTTCGGGTGTCGCCGTATCCGCTTCGCTTTTTTCGGGCTCACACTCCGGGTGGAGAAAACAACGAACCCAGTGACCGTTTCGCACCTCGGCAAAGCTCGGTACAGCCGTATCACACACGCCGCTCATCGCCTCCGGACATCGTTCCACAAACGGACATGCCTCGGGAAGCCCGATCGGGAGCGGGACCGTTCCCTTGATTGCTTCGAGCGGTTCTTTCGCTTTTCTCCCGGCTTTCGGTATCGACTTGAACAACTGCCTGGTGTACGGATGCAGCGGATCCGCAAATACATCATGCTTGGTTCCGAGCTCCGCGATCTTTCCGAGGTACATAACCGCCACGTGGTCGGAAACTTCGGATATCACGCCGAGGTTATGCGTAATATACATGATCGACATACCGAATTGATCCTGCAGGTTTCTCATCAACTGGAGGATCTGCGCCTGAACGGTAACATCGAGTGCGGTCGTCGGCTCATCGGCTATCAGCAGAATCGGATTGCACGAAAGTGCCATAGCAATCATCGCCCGTTGCCTAAGGCCGCCCGACAGCTCATGCGGATATGAATCGATCCGTTGCCGTGGATCGGGGATTCTCACTTTTTCGAGCATCTCCACCGCATGCTCGATCGCTTCTTTTTTGTTCTCGGTTTTGTGAAGTTGTATCAGCTCGGTTATCTGATTCCCAATCGTATGAACCGGGGACAAGCTCGTCATCGGTTCCTGAAATATCATCGTAATCTGACGGCCGCGGATCTTCCGAATCGCCTCACCGCGTTTACTCAGTTTCGCGAGGTCTACCGGACCTTCTCCTTCACGACGCAGGATAATTTCGCCGCTGACGATTCGTCCCGGCTCCGGTTCGATTCTAATCACCGATTGCGCGGTCACACTCTTACCGCAACCGCTTTCGCCGATAATTCCGAGCGTTTCGTTTTTACCGATCTCGAAACTCACGTCGTCTACGGCTTTCAACAACCCTTCATCGAGATCAAAATACGTTTTCAAATTCTTTACTTCGAGTACCGGTTTGTTATCGCTCAAGTCAATACTCCCATTGTCACGCGTTTTCTACTTATACGGGTCCGCCGCGTCCCGTAACCCGTCACCAATAAAGTTGAATGTCAATATCGTTATGATCACGAAAAATACCGGCAGCAACAGCCAAGGATATAACGCTATGCTTCGAACGTTCTGTGCCTGTTTTAACAGTACTCCCCAGCTCGTTATCGGCGGCTTTAACCCGAGCCCGAGAAAGCTCAGCGCCGTTTCACCGAGGATCATCTGAGGAATCGAGAGCGTCAGTCGGACGATAATATAGCTCAAAAATCCCGGAACTAGATGCCGCGTGATGATCTGAAAATCAGTACATCCGGCGACCTTTGCAGCCATTGCGTAGTCCTCTTCGCGCAACGACAACAGCTTTCCACGAACAACCCGGGCGACACCGGTCCAGCTCAAGAGCGAGAGAATAACGGTAATCCCGAAATAGACACGCAGCGGGGACCATTGGGGCGGAACCGCAGCGCTCAATGTCATCCACAGTGGTATCGTCGGAAACGAACGAAGAACTTCGATAATCCTTTGTATCGCATTGTCCACCGCTCCACCGAAGTATCCCGACACCCCTCCGACAATGATACCGATGATAAGACTGATAAATACACCTACGAGCCCGACCGAAAGCGATATCCGTGCGCCGTAAAGAATTCGGGAAAACATGTCGCGACCGAGCCGATCGGTACCGAGCAGGAATATCCCTGCTTCCTCGTCCACCCCGAACAAGTGAATATCGGTTTCAAACAATCCCCAAAACTCGTATTCATCGCCTTTTACGAAGAAGTTGATCGGATATCTTTTACTCTTGTCGACCGTGTATTCCTTATTGAGCGTTTCCGGATTAGTCTTGCCCACAATATCATAGACAAACGGTTGAATATAAAACTTCCCCTCGTGGAAGAATCGGATACGCATCGGAGGAGCGTAATTGTATTTGGTTGATCGTCGCTCCAAGGTATACGGTGCAACGAATTCACAGAATATCCCTGCGATATAAAACAGCACAAGGATAGCCAGACTCACAATTGCAAGCTTGTGTTTCTTGAACTTCCGCCCCATCAGTTGCCACTGCGAGGCCATATAGTATCGCTCTTCGAGCTTACGTGCCTCCTCCGTCTGAGGAGCTGCTATATTCTGCTCTACGGTGGCCACTTGTTACGATCTCCTCGAATATCTGATACGCGGGTCGACCCACGCGAGTAATATGTCCGAAACCAATGTTCCTATCACGGTCAGCGTTGCTACAATTAATAAAAAGCTACCCGCAAGATACATGTCCTGACTCAATAACGAACGGAGCAGAAGCGGTCCTGTCGTGGGGAGGCTCAAAACAATTGCGGTTATCGTCGCCCCTGAGAAGATACGCGGGAGCTCCCACCCAACCGTGCTGAGAACCGGGTTTATCGCTACGCGAACGGGATATTTGAATAGTATTCTGCCTTCTTTTACACCTTTCGACCGAGCGGTTACAACGTACTGCTTACGCAATTCATCAAGCAGGCTTCCACGCATAACCCGTATCAATCCCGCCGTCCCGGCGGTGCCGATTACGATAATAGGAATCCATAAATGGTTGATAAAATCAACGAATTTCCCCCAACTCCATGGAGCATTGATATACTCCGGCGAAAACAGTCCACCCACACTCATACCGAAGTACTTATAGAACGCAAACATCAACACGAGAGCAAGGAGAAAGTTTGGTGTCGCCAATCCAAGAAATCCGATAAAGGTAAACGTGTAGTCACCTATTGAATACTGATGCGTAGCGGAGTAAATACCTATCGGTATTGCAACGAGGTAGGTAAAAATTAACGTCGCGAACGATACGATCAGCGTCATCGGAAGACGTTCTTCGAGCAATCGCGAAACAGGTTGATTCCACTCAAACGATTGTCCGAAATCCCCCTGCAATACGCCACCAATCCATTTCAAGTATTGGAGGTAGATCGGCTCGCCCACGCCATACCGTTGCCGCAACGATTCGAGCGTTGCCATATCAACCGTCTCTCCGGTTTCCTGCAGGCTTACAACATACGAGTCCAGAAATGTCCCCGGCGGCAGCTGAATCAGTATAAAGCTTATCATCGAGATGATGATAAGCGTAGGGATCATGTACATTACCCGTCTTGAGATAAACGACAGCATATTTGCTCCATTCGTGATTAATGCACGTGGACTGGCCCGCATCGTATAGATGCGGGCCAGTTTTGTTTATTTCCTACACTATTTTGTAAATCGTGTCCAGCTCTGCTGAACCTTATTCCCAATCCTCGATAAAGCTCCACTGCTCCATGTTGGTATATCCGGGAGCTTGTGCTCGCCAATCCCTGAATCCCTTCTCTTCGAGAACGTTCCGGAGATTGGATCGGGCTATAACGAGCCATGGAACGCGAACAGATTTGATCTGATAAAGCCCCTCGTGGAAATCCTTGAGAATCGCATCCATTAGCGCACGTTTCTCTTCCGGATCGGCGGTTACCTGAAGCTCATCGAAATTGTTCTGCATCTTCTTGATATGCTCGGGCGGCTCTACTCCCTGCTCACCGTTCGTCGAGTACCAGAGCCCCCATTTCGGACCCCAGAAACAATTCGTGTCGACAGGAAGCATCTGGGCCGAGAGCTCCCAATGGAAGAGATAGTACGGAAGCGTATCGGCGAGACCGAAGTAGAGAAGCTCGTTCATCTCGGGTCTGTTTATCGCATGAGAAACCGCCGTTCTGAAGTCTACTTCGCTGAGTAATTCCCGCTGCCATTCGACGTTGCAGTTCAGATTGGGAAGAAATTGCTCGTTGTATCCGGCGAGTGAAGTCTCACCATTTGCGACTTTGGTCATCCAGACTTCTGGTGTATGAAATCGGAGATCGATTTTGATTCCGACCTCCGCCAAGTGGGCCTGCATGAGCTCCCAGAACTCTTCCGAGGTACGCCCCATTCGAATATCGGTGACAAACGCAAGTTGTTCACCGTTTTGATTGAGCCGCCACTCACGATCTTCATCCCATTCGAGCCCGAGACCGTCGAGAAGCTCGTTAGCTTTTTCGGCATCGTACTCCTGGGCATCTTCGTTCCATCTCGGGAAATCAAGCGGATAGCTCGCCCAGGTGAACACCCGGTAATCACCCTTTTCCTCGTTCTCTTTCAGGAGCGGGTAGTCCCTGAAACGAAGGCCCCACGCCTGCCAGTCGATCTCGCCCGAGATCGCTTTCAGGGTGATGATTTCGTGATCCTCGTAGAGTGGATGAAATCTGTTGTCGATATACGGAAGCTGATTGCCCTTTGTATCGACCTTATAATAGTAAGGATTACGCTCGAGGCTGATTTTGTTTGTTCCGTACTCGGTTACATACCATGCCTTCAGCGTCGGAAGACCAGGCTCGAAAGCGTTGTTCTCACCGATGCTCAAGAACATATTGTGCCAAGTGTCGAAACCGCGTTCATCCATCTCGGCTTTCAGGGCATCTGCGTCGGCGTAATCGGCATGGAACTGCTTCATGAAATGCTTCGGCCACCAATACTGGTGTCTGAACGCCATCTGCTCGAGAAAGAGTCCGGCAGGCTCGGTAAACTCAAAGCGAATTGTGTAATCGTCGATTGCCGTGACCTCCATCGGCTCGCCGCCCGTTTTGTAATAGAACGGAATACTCGGATAGAGGTTCTCGTTGTTGATCACGTCGTCCCACCAGAACATCAGATCTTCGGTGGTGAACGGTTCGCCATCGGACCATTTCATACCCTCTCTGAGGTACATCGTGTAGGTCCGGCCCCCGTCGGAAATTTCGTAGTCCTTTGCGACGCCGGGGATAATCGTTTTGCCATCGCGAGCCCAACGTACAAGCGGCTCGTACCCGGTCATGTAGTTGACCAGTGATCCTCGCGGATTGACTCCCGCGTGGGTCAGTGTTCCGCCGTAGTCTCCGACTATTTCCTCCGGCTCGACGACCGCCGGTTCTTCGGGAAGTCTCTCCTCCACAGGCGGGAGCTCTCCGGCGCTGACCTTTTGGGTAAGCATCGGTGCTTCGTTGTAGGAATCGATCGTCCGGCCTGTTTCCGAGCTATAGTCGGAAATCGTGGCCCATTGACCGATATTGCCGCTCAAATTTTCAGACATCTCATTCGATGTCGTGCTTTCCATGGTCTCCTCGGTCGTCTCTTCCTGCGCACCGGCAAAAAGAAGCCCGGCTGAGACCAGAATCATGGATAGTACGAGAAAAAGTCTCTTCATATTTACCCTCCTAATTAGGCATTTTGCGCTATTATAGGCCCGCCGGCAGGAGCTGTCAAGAATATGCGATAAATTATTCAAAATTTCGAAAAATTTTGCGCTATAGGTAGGTTATGCCTGATAATTTGCGGTTTTTTACATATTTTCTTGACAAGGCTGAATGATGTCTCTATTCTTGTTCCTATTCTTTTGGAGGGCACGCCGTGAAACTCGACGAAGTCAATATCGGGATCATACGTCATTTAAAGGATGGAAGGAAGTCCTTCAAAGACATCGCCGCGGATCTCTCCATCGCCGAGAACACGGTCCGGTCCAGAGTAAATAAATTGATTGACGAAGGGCTTCTCAATATGTCCGGGCTCGTCGATACCGAGTTGCTTTCCGACCATTCGGCGGTATACTTCGGCATAAATCTGGCAAATACGGATCTCGTGAAAAAAGGCGAAGAGTTCAGCCGACTTAAAGGCGTAATATCGGTCAGCATTGTCACCGGGCGCTACGATCTCCTTCTGCTGGCACTCTTCCACGAAGGCTATAACCTTGTAGATTTTGTCACAAAAGAAGTGACCAAGATCGATCATGTTGTATCCACTGAAGCTTTCGTAGCCTACAAAAGCTGGAATCTGAAAACTCCGTACGTACTGTAGTTTTTCCACGCATTTCAGGAGGTCATAGTGGAAACGCCAACTGCAGCTCATAGACAACTCAACCGGTTTGATCACATACCGGACGGACGGGAAGACCTGGACCGATACGAGGTAAACCACCTCTTCCATTCCTGGTCATTCCAGCCGAGCGGAGCGCCGCGGCGTGTTGTATCCGCTAGAGGTCTGCGTTTTACCGACGAAGACGACCAGGAGTATCTCGATTTCAGCTCCTGTTTTGTAAGCCACAATATAGGACACCAGGACCCGCGGGTTGTGGACGCTCTATGTGCGCAAGCGCACGAGCTGTGTTCATTCGCGCCGGTGTTTTCGCAGAAGCCGCGCGCTATGCTGGCTAAAGTGCTCGCCGATGTTACGCCCGGAGATCTTTCCCGGTCTTTTCTGACTCTCGGAGGTGCCGAGAGTATCGAAACTGCGGTAAAGATCGCCCATCAGTACACCGGAAAACGCAAGATCCTGAGCCGTTATCCTGCTTATCATGGGGCCACGGCTACAGCGATGACCCTTTCGTCGGGCGATCCGAGAAGCTGGGCGCAGCTACCCGGTGGTGCGGAGCGCATCCCGGTTCCCTCGCCGTACTGTTATCGCTGCCAGCTCGGTCGGACATACCCGGAATGCGGTATTCAGTGCGCGGAGTATGTAGATCGGGTGATCGAGATGGAAGGCGGGGGTGAGCAAGTAGCCGCCGTCGTTCTCGAACCGGTGACCGGAGCAAACGGGATAATCGTTCCGCCCGACGGCTATATTCAACGTATCAGAGAAATCTGCGACAAATGGGGAATACTGATGATCGCAGATGAGATCATGACCGGCTTCGGTCGAACCGGAAAATGGTTTGCCGTCGACCACTGGAATGTAGTTCCCGATATTCTCTGTCTGGCGAAAGGCATAACATCCGGATACCTCCCGCTGGGTGCAACCGTAGTACGCGAACATATAGGCAATTATTTTAAAAACCACTATTTCAGCCACGGCGCCACGTATATGGCGCACGCCTTGTCGTGTGCGACGGCACTGCGGGTAATCGGTATATATCAGGAGGACGATCTCATTGATAAATCGGCCCGACTGGGAGAGTATCTGCTGGAAGGTGCACGTACACTTCAGGAACGCCACCCCAGCGTCGGCGATGTACGCGGTCTGGGGCTGTTCGTCGGTCTCGAGCTGGTAAAGAACAGGAAAACCAGAGAACCGTTGATTCCGCTCAATGCCAAAATACAACCCGGTCTCAACCCGAAGCTGCAGGTTGCGCGGCGTCTCCTCGAGCTGGGGATGATCGTCATGTCGGCGAATCCGTCCAACGTCATAGCCATGGCGCCGGCGCTCACCGTCACTAAAAGCGAAATCGATGAAGGTCTCCAGAAGATGGATGAAGCGCTCGAAGCAGCAGACCAGTTCGTTGAAGCCTGATCCGGGAGAGTGAAGTCTCCCGTCGAAATAATAAGCTTAATCACATCGCAGGAGGGGCAGTATGCCAAAAGACGCCGCCGACCAAAAAAAAGCAGCGGATCGGCAGTTCGTAGCAGAATATGTTGAACGCGCCCGTGCAGCACAGACACACATAGCCGACTATACGCAGGAACAGATAGACGAAGCCTGTATGGCCGTTGGGTGGGAAGTGTATACAGATGAGAACATCGCTCAGCTCGCCGAGCTCGCAGTCGAGGAGACCGGAATGGGCAACGTTGCCGACAAGATCACCAAACACAAGGTCAAGGTGATGGGCGTTATGCGGGACATCAAAGACGCGAAGTCCGTCGGGCTAATCGAGCAAAACAAAAAAACCGGCATATCGAAGTACGCGAAGCCCGCAGGTGTCGTCGGAGCGCTCCTGCCGGTAACGAATCCAACCGCCACACCCGCAAGCAACGGCGTCAGCATCCTGAAAGGCCGCAACGCCATGGTGTTTGCACCGCATCCACGCGGAGCAAAGGCAAGTGCACTGACTGTGCATTTCATGCGTAAAGGATTACGGAAGGTCGGCGCCCCGGAGGACCTGATCCAGATCATCGAAGAGCCGTCCATCGCGCGTACCAATGAGCTCATGAGCCAGGTCGACCTGGTGCTTGCAACCGGTGGAGGAGCGATGGTCAAAGCCGCATATTCCAGCGGCACGCCGGCGTACGGCGTAGGCCCGGGAAATGCGGTTCAGATAATCGCCGAAGACGCGGATGCTTGTGACGCTGTGCAGAAAATCGCCCTTTCAAAGGCGTTTGACTATGCAACCAGCTGCTCCAGCGAAAACAGCATCATTATCCACGATTCACTCTACGATCAGGTCGTGAAGCTGCTTGTCGATCAGGAGAACAGTTACTTCGTCACTGACGATGAACGCGACATGCTCGAAAACTGGATGTGGCGTCCCAATAAAAGGGGCGTGATTGCGCTCAATCCGCAGATCATTTCCAAATCCGCAAAGAAAATAGCCGCCGATGCGGGATTCGTTGTCCCTGAAGACACCCGGATCTTGCTCGTCGAAGGCCGCAGCGATGTCGAGTCGGACCGCTTCTCGGGGGAAAAACTCAGCCCCGTGCTTACTCTGTATCGATACTCGGGTTTCGAGGAAGGCGTCGGTATTCTCGAGCGGCTGACCGAAAACGCAGGCAAAGGCCACTCCTGCGGCATTCACACATTCAAGCAGGAATACGTGCATGCGCTGGGCAAGCGAATGCACACGAGCCGCATCATGGTACGCCAGGCGCAGGCGCCGGCCAACGGAGGTAATTTCTTCAACGGCATGCCGAGCACGGTAACCCTCGGTTGCGGGACTTGGGGCGGCAACATCACCACCGAAAATATCTACTGGAAGCACTTCATCAACGTCACCTGGGTAAGCGAACCGATTACCCCCGAAAAGCCGAGCGAAGAGGAGATCTGGGGCGAGCTGTGGGAAAAATTCGGGCGCGGCGACAACGAAGCGCCGGATAAGGCGCGGTCCGGGAGCACGGGAACAGGCGGCCGGCCCGCGCCGGGTAGTCAGGCGGCGCCGAGCAACCGAAACCGCGGAGGTGATGCGTGAATCTGTTCGAACACCAGGCCAAGGACCTCTTTCGGGAGGCCGGTATTCCGGTCCCTGCAGGACGCCTCGTATCGAATGAATCACCGGACAGTTTCGGACACGACGTGGCCGTCGCCGCCCAAAAGCTCGGGGCGCCGGAAAACGCGGTCGCCGTCAAGTCTCAGCTTCTGACAGGCGGGCGCGGCAAAGCCGGCCTCATCTCGGTAACCGATACCCCGGAAAAAGCAGAGGTTTTTGCCCGATCGCTGCATCAGGGTGATTATCACGTTCACACCGTGCTCGTGGAGGAGGCGGTCGAAATACGGCAGGAGCTTTATCTGGCCATCAGCGTCGACACGCAGGCAGCGGCCGCGCTCGTTCTGGCATCGGCGGAAGGCGGTGTGGAAATCGAAGAGCTTGCGAAGACCAAGCCGGAAGCGATCAAGCGAATACTGGTTCCGATGGAACGAGGGCTGCAAACCTATCACAGCCGAGGCCTTGCCTTCGATCTGGGATTGGATAAAGACGGCGTCAAGCAGTTTACTCAGGTTCTGGCCGGCCTCTATTCGATTTTCCGGACCTATGACGCCGAGCTCCTGGAGATAAATCCGCTGTTTCTCACCACTGCCGGTGCACTTGTGGCAGGTGATGCGAAAGTCGTCATTGACGACAACAGCCTGTCGCGGCAACCTCGGTTCGAACGAACACGTGAGTACTACGATTCGGACGCCGAGTTCGAAGCCGCGCAGGAAGGAATACCGTATTTGCAGTTCGACGGGACCATTTCCCTGATGTGCGCGGGAGCCGGGCTCACCACCACGGTGTTCGATCTGGTCAACGACGAAGGCGGAACTGTGGCGAATTATCTCGAGTTCGGCGGTCCGAATTACCGCAAGGCGAAACGTGCTATGGAACTGTGTCTGCAGAACGAATCGGAGGTAATCCTCGTCGTCACCTTCGGGACGATCGCCCGTGCGGATGTTATGGCCGAGGGAGTGGTGGAGGCGATCCGCGAGCTCAAACCCGACCGTCCGATCGTCACCTGCATCCGGGGCACAAACGAGGAAGCGGCGGTGGAAACGCTTCGATCGGCGGGTCTCGAACCGCTTTTCGACACCGAAGAAGCCGTACGCAGGGCGGTAGCGCCGGCCGGCGGCGGAAGCTCGAACCGGGGCGGCACCGGAAAAAGCGCCGACGCCGGTTTCGGGGGCGACGAGGCGAATAGTCGAGACGGCTCCAAAGGGGGTGGCGCATGAGCATTTTTGTCGATGAAAACTCACGGGTCGTCGTGCAGGGCATCACCGGGAGTGAAGGAAGTTTCTGGACGAAACATATGCTCGGTATGGGCACGCAGGTCGTTGCCGGTGTAACGCCGGGGAAAGAAGGCCAGTCGGTAGAAGGTGTCCCTGTCTATCACAGTGTCGCGCGTGCAATGCGGGAACACGATGCGAACGCCGCCATGCTCTTCGTACCGCCTCGATTCACCAGAGATGCCGTGTACGAGGCGCTCGATGCCGGGATACGGACGATCGTCACCATTGCAGACGGCATTCCGCTCCATGATCAGATACAGATACGCGCCGCCTCCCGCTCAGTCGGTGCTCAGGTGGTCGGCGGGAATACCTCGGGTGCGATCTCTCCGGGGAAATCAATGCTTGGCATCTTTCCGTACTGGATCGAGAGAGTATACAAACCGGGCGGCGTTGGCGTAATGACCCGATCGGGATCGCTTACCAACGAGGTAACTGCTATGGTGGTAAGGGCCGGGTTCGGCGTATCCACATTGATCGGCGTCGGCGGAGACAGCTGTCCCGGATCGCGGTTTGCGGAGTTTCTGCCCACGTTCCAAGCGGATCCGAAAA
Organism: uncultured Spirochaetales bacterium; assembly: GCA_964387575.1. GTDB lineage: Bacteria > Spirochaetota > Spirochaetia > ARS1246 > ARS1246 > CAYLZA01. Next base: position 15,500 of record CAYLZA010000003.1, read on the forward strand.
CGAAAGCGGTGCTTATCATCGGCGAGCTCGGCGGTACTATGGAAGAAGAAGTAGCCGAGGCAAAGCACAACGGGGTTTTCACTAAACCCGTAGTAGCTTTTCTTGCAGGCAGAACGGCGCCTGCAGGGAAAAAGATGGGCCACGCCGGCGCCATTATCTCCGGAGGCAGCGGCGATGTACCGAGCAAAGTATCGGCATTGAAGGCTGCGGGCGCACTGGTAGCCGAACGTCCGAGTCAGGTCGGCAGGCTGCTCGCGGAGGCGCTGGAGGTCGGGCGGTGAAAAATAAAAAGGGTGCGCCGGGCGGCGACGATCACGCACGGTCTGCAGGGTTGGATTCCGGGAGGCGTAAATCAGCCGTGAACGAATCAGGTGGCCGGACCGGATCCGAACAGTCTCCTGCGGAACGGCGTTCCGCAGGTCATACACTCTCGCCGGCGGTCCGCTATGCGGTTCTCGGGTTTGCGTTGCTGATTGCGGTTCTCGCACGGTTCGTGCCGCTCCCGGAATCGTGGCGCACCGCAGGCGAAATAACGCTCTCTCTTCCGGGCCAGGCGGCCATCGGCGTGCTCCTTTTTGCACTGCTGTTATGGATAACCGAAGCAATTCCGTTTCACATAACCGGGCTGTTAGGTGTGTTCCTGTTGGCCCTGTTCAAAGTAGACACGTTCGCCAACGCCGTCCGGCTGGGATTCGGCAATCATATCTTTGTATTCTTTGTCGGGGTGCTCATTCTCTCGAGCTTCGTTACCCAGAGCGGACTCGGAAACCGAATATCGGTCTTTCTTCTTTCAAAAACGGGCAACTCCACATCGAGTATCATTTTCGGTTTTCTTTTGGTCGGAATGGTCCTGTCCATGTGGATCACTAACACCGCCGTCGCGGCAATGCTTATGCCGCTCGGCGTGGCAATTTTGAAGGAAGAAAACGTTACACCGCTGAAAAGCAATTTCGGCAAGGGCCTGATGATTGCCTGCGCGTGGGGGCCGATCATCGGCGGCATTATGGCACCTTCAGGTGCCGGCCCGAACCCGTTAGCCATAGGATTTTTGAAACAGATGGCGGGCATAGATCTGACCTTCGTGGGATGGATGACTTACGGAGTACCCGCCGGCCTGCTCATCCTCCTGCCCACTTGGGGCGTCCTGATGCTGTTCTTCAAGCCCGAGATGAAGCACCTGTCAAAAACGAAGGAGGAGCTCCGGGCCGAGTACGAAAAGCTCCAGCGAATGAGCCGTCTCGAAAAGGTAACGCTTTTATTATTCGCTCTTACCGTGTTTCTATGGCTGACGACGCCGCTTTTCGAATCACTGCTCGACATCCCGATTCCCATTTCGATGCCGGTTCTGCTTACCGGATGTCTGTTCTTCCTTCCCCGAATCGGACGAACGCAGTGGAAAACGGTGGAGAAGGAAATCAGCTGGAGCAGTATTCTCTTGATCGTTTCCGGTATCTCTCTGGGGATGATTCTGTATCAGGCGGGCGCCGCCGAATGGCTGGCCGTCGTCTTTCTAGGCGGAATAGGCGGCATGCATCCCTTCGTACAGGTGCTCCTGGTGGTGCTCATCATAAGCTTTCTCAAGATCTTTCTCTCGAGCAATACAGTCACTGCAACGATTATTATCCCCATTATGATTACACTCGCGGTGAGTCTCGGAATCGAAACTCTTTCCATTACCGTTCCGGCGGCGCTTACCACCAGTATGGCATTTATTCTGGTTACCAGCACACCGACGAACGTAATCCCCTATACCTCCGGGTTTTTTTCCATCAGGGACATGGCGGTAAGCGGAGTGGTTATGACGCTTATAGCCGCTCCCATTGTATCGGTTACCATTTTCCTCATGGGGAAACTGACGGGGCTTTATTAACGGAGTATGTATGAGCAATCAGGAATTGAGCCGGACACGCAGGCCTTTATTTCGTACGATAGACCTCAACAAAGGAGAGTCGTGGGAAGTAACTCTGTCGGACGGCACGAAAGCTACGGTTCGCTTAATTGATGTGAGCGAAACGAGTGATGAAGTACTCTCTGCGATGAGCGACGCCGTCGTAACGGTTGAAGTAAACGGCGAGTCGGCCACCATCGGCGCGGGACTCTACACCCTTCCGAGAACCGTGGCAGGCGTTCAGATTGACTGTACCGTCACGCGGGGTACGAGCGAAGACAGCCATATCGATCACTGGGGTCTTATCAAGGACGCCCGCATCAGGCTGTGGCCGGCCGCCTCGCCGCTGACGGCACCGGGCACGTTCGTCTATCCGGTTATTCAGCGCTGGTTCGCCTGCGGCGTCGCGTTTGCAAACGAGGCGGTCTCCCCGCGCCCCGGCGGAAAAGCGTATCTTCACGCCGGACTCGATATCGGCGGCGCCGACGGCTTTACCGAAGTCGTAGCGGCGGCGGCCGGACTGGTTATTACCTGCGGCGACGATCAACTCACCGAATACGAAGACATCCCTCAGCGAGACAGCACCCCCATGAAACCCGGCGGCGACATTGTTACCGTCCTCGACGACAGAGGATGGTGCTATCGGTATGTGCATCTGCATTGTATCGATCCTGCAATACGTACGGGTGAACACGTAGAAACCGGTCAACGAATCGGCATTCTCGGGAAGAAAGGAACCAGCGGCGGCTGGTCACATCTGCATTTCGAGATAAAAAGCCTCCAAC
>CAYLZA010000004.1:0-17742 GCA_964387575.1 uncultured Spirochaetales bacterium
CCGAGCTCGAGCTCCGTCGTTTTGTTTCCGAACCACGATGCGGCAACGAGCATCCCGTCATAACCGAGATACTCCAGTGCCGTTTGCATTCCCGCTTCCGATCCGCTCACATCAATCGCCTTGTCCACTCCACGATCGGACGTTGCGTTCGATATCGTACGCTCGAGCTCGGGATCGTCCGGGGCAAAGCACTCGACACCGAACCGTTCGCCGGTAACACGGCGATACTCGTTCGGCTCGACCGCGACGACACGCCCGTAATGGGATCTTCCGAGAAACGCCGATACGAGAATCCCGACGACACCCAAGCCGATCACCAGTACCACTTCCCCCGGAGTCGCCCCCGTATCGTGTACGATAGACACGGCGGTCTCCATATTCGGCAGAAAAACGGCGTTTTCGGGCTCGAGATTCGACGGTATTTGAACGAGATCGCTCGGGTCGCAGGTGAACAGGGTTTGATGAGGTATAAAAGCAAAATAGAGCGTCCCCGATTCATCGGTACCGACGTTGCTGTAGCCGTATTTCAGCGGGTACGAAATATCGCCACCGAGCGCCGAGATCGTTTCATCCGCCGCAAGCCCGGAAGGAAGCTCTCCCCGGTACGCGAGCATTTCCGTTCCGTGGCTAACTCCCATCAGAACGGACCGGATCAGCGTCTGTGCGGATTTGGTTTCAACCGGTCCGTCGCGAATCTCCACCTTCCGGGGGGCGACGAAATAGAGAGCCCTGGCAACTTCCGTGTCGGTTGCTGCGCTGCCGGTTTGTCTATCATCACCACTCATAATAATTGGGTCTCACCTGTTTTTGTCTCAAACCGCAAATCCCAAACAAGATCAGCGCCGATTACCTTGTGCTCCGAAGCGGTAGGAATCAACGCGTGTGCGAGATCGCGAATTCCGAGCTCTCCGACCGCCTCGATTCCGCTACCGATTATCATCGGCGCCGTAACGATCAGCATTCGGTCAACGATACCTGCTCGGAGAAACGATGTGATGAGACCGGCGCCTCCTTCGACGAATATGTTCTCGAGCGATTCGGTTTCGAGAAGATCGACCGCAGCGTCGACTGACAACGAACCATCACGCCGGGTGCTCACACGATGCACGTCTATTCCGATTCGCTCGAGGTTCTTCGTCTTTTTGTCGTCGGTCGATGCGGTGAGCACAATTGTTCGATACATATCGGCGGTTCGACATATCTTTGATAATATCGGAATTCTCAGTCGCGTATCGAACACGACGCGAACCGGAGACGCGCAATCGGGTAATCGACACGAAAGCTCAGGATCATCTGTTATTACCGTATTGATTCCCACGAGAATCGCGTCGTTGTCTCGTCGAAGCTCATGCGCCAATGTGAGGGTTTCCTGACACGATATCCATTGAGAAATTCCATTTGCCGTGGCAATTCGTCCGTCTACGCTCTGCGCATAGCTAACGGTAATATAACTCACAGCGATAAACATACTCCTCCTCGTTACCGTCATCAACCTCGGTCGGTGCGACGGCGCGACATCGCATATGTTTACATATACGGTAATTCAGTCGAAATCGAGTTGGTATCTTGCCGACCTTCCGGCGGTGGTCGTAGGATACATCGCATGACACAGCTAATTGCCCCGCCGAGCGACAATCCGTATACCGGTGGCTATATCTACAACAAACACATGTCGGACTACCGGATAATCCGGTACCGATACGTTTCTCCCTCCCCCGCGGAAGCACGGAAATTTCTGAAGTCTGTGGATGAGGCAACCGGCGATGCCGAAAAGCTGATTCTTCTCGACAGTCTTTATATTTTCCATCCGGCGATGGTGCGAGCGCTAAACGGTTTCCGATGTGCGGCGCTATTGCATTATCTTCCGAGTGAAGCTCCCGGTCTCGCAAGCTCAAAGAGATTCGAGCTTCGTGCTCTTGAAAACCGTTTTCTCCGTAACATGATCGGATATATCGCAACGAGCCGGTATACGAGGAATCGTCTTGTCCGGCGTGGTATCGATCCCGAAATGATTTCCGTTGCCGCACCGGGAATTGATAAAGACACCGTAGTTGCCCCGGGAGTAGATCGATCCGGCCCTCCCGAACTCCCACACAAACTGATAACAGTTGCGGCACTTACACCGACAAAAGGACAGAGATTTCTTCTCGATATTCTCGGGCGATTCAAACGATATACGTGGCGGTGGTATCTGGTGGGATCCCTTTCTGCGGACATCGAACATACAACACGATTTATGAGTAATGTACGATCGGCGGGACTCGAGGAGCGTATCGTCACACCAGGTTCGGTTTCTCCCGACCGTGTACGCGCTTTTCTCCGGGAATCGGATCTGTTTGTATTTCCCTCATTCTTCGAGGCGTATGGAATCGCACCGGCCGAATCGATCGCGGCCGGCGTTCCGGTGATTGCACATCGGTGTGGCGGGATCCATGAGAGTATCCGTCACGGTTTCGGCGCCTCGTTTATCCGAACCGGATATCGTGAAGGATGGCACAATCGGCTCGAGGAGGTATTTTCGAGCCGCGCGATCTATCGAAGGCTCCAACGGGGGTGTGCCGCAGGACAAGGATTCCTTCGTACCTGGGACGATACGGCTCACGATTTTCGAGCCGCCATTAGTCGACTCAAACACGGATAAAACGCAGATATCGGTACCCGACCAACCGTCGCTTTAGGCATCGCTGAAGCGCATCTCCGCCGTCCATCGACCGCACCCACGCCGTACGCCCCACTGCGAGGGAGAGTAACGGGCTAAGACCTCTCAACAGCAGATCTCGCGGTCTATCGAGCTCGAGATAACCGCTCAGATCCGTATCATCGTCCAGAACAAAACCGAAGCGAACCGCTTTCTTGGCAATCTCCTCGATATGCCTTAACGATTGCACGTTCCACCCTCGGGAGAACCTCCGGACAAGCCACGAATCGAGTCGGCCTCGCGGTTGTCTCAGCAACAGGTCGTCTATGATGATCAGCCTGTCCATCGGTCGGAGCACGTTCGATAGCGCGGCAAAAAAACGATCAGGGTGGGTAAGATGTACAAAGGATTCAATCGCATATGCCACCGAGCGATAGTGATCCGAAACGATTCCGTCGATGTTCGTCATATCGCCTTCATATATTCGAAATCGATTGTGGGAAAACACCCGCGATAAAAGGTCTTTGGCCATGCGGGCCTGGGTTCTGCTGATCGTAACGCCTACACCGAATCCCCCGGTTCGCTTGATGAGGTAGAGCAAACTCCCACCCGCCCCGCATCCCAGATCTAAAAACCTTTCAGCGGCTGTAGCGTTGATCTCTCGAAGAATCAGTTCGTGCACATAGTGCATGGCTTCTTCTCTCCGTCGCACGCCGGGGCCCCATACCGCCCGGTGAATAAGCCGCGAACGACCTCCGTGACCGAGCGCAAGAAACAACCGAGTCGCCGAATCGTAGTACGCCTTGACCGCTGATCGGGCTACGCGGGTACTATTCATACGGTTTCATTATGCGTAACTGCGAAGATTTTGTCGCGACGAATGGTGCCGTGTGTCCGCGTATTATTGCGCCGGTAGTTCGTGTACATTGAATGCAAAAGATACCATATAAGTAATTTGACATCTAAGTGCCCGCAGCGTATCTTCTTTTCATGTTAAAATTCTCGCGTCGGTCAACCGACGGGCACTCAAAAAAGGACAATGCAATGTCTTCCGCCGCCGTTGCCTCACTCCCTACGAAATGGGGAGAGTTTTCGATACACGGCTTTATCGATTCGGAAACCGGCAGAGAGCATACGGCGATTATTAAAGGTGATGTCCGCAGCAAATCCGGTTGTCCGGTTCGTGTACATTCGCAATGCCATACCGGAGACGTGCTCGGTTCTCTGCGCTGCGACTGCCGCGCCCAACTCGAGTTTTCGCTTCAGTATATTTCGACATGTGAATACGGTGTGGTTGTTTATATGCAGCAGGAAGGCAGGGGGATCGGCCTCGTAAACAAATTGAAGGCGTATCACCTGCAGGATCTCGGTATGGATACGGTCGACGCCAATCTCTATCTCGGATTTCCGTCCGACGCACGTACCTATGAAACTGCGGCACGTATAATCGTCGCACTCGGAATTCATTCGATCGAGCTGATGACGAATAATCCCGAAAAAATAGAGCAACTCGAACGTCACGGCATAACGATAGAAAGACGAATACCCGTGATCATAGAATCCAATTTACACAACCAGGGGTACCTCGAAACAAAACGGAAACGAATGGGGCATCTTATTTAATTATGTTTAATATTTCAGCAAAGGCGATATACGGTCTTACCGCGATGATGGATCTCGGTGTACGCGGAGCAAGCGCTCCACTCCAGATACGGGACATCGCGAGCGAAAATTCCATACCGCAACACTATCTCGAGCAACTCCTGGTTGCGCTCAAACGGGCAGGATTCGTAGAAAGCTTTCGCGGCGCACGAGGCGGCTACACGATTGCCAAATCTCCGGCAAACATCCGCGTTATAGATGTCCTCGAATGCCTCGACGGGAAAATCGAGCTCTTGGACGGTAAAAAACACAACACCCCGCCGGCGTTCTTTTTTGCAAAAGTGGAAGAGGAGATCCACGCACTCCTGTCACTCAGTCTCGAAGAGCTGATTACGCGCAAACAAAGCAGAGATAAGAGCTTCGTATATACCATATAGCTCTCCGAATAGAAGATCCGTACCACGTGCTCGGATCGGATGAAAACATACCCGATATCTGATATGGTGAGAAATCAATTGCAATCGAGGGAGTATGGGATCCGATAAAAACTACTATGTCGGTGTAGATCTCGGCGGGACAAAGATACTGAGTGCCGTATACGACGACGATTTTAATCGAGTTTCAAAAGAAAAAACAAAAACCGGAGCCCAGGACGGTTCCGATGCGATTCTCGAAAAAATCGTATCATCTATTCGGAAAGCCCTCGAAAAAGAAGGGCTCGATATTTCCGACGTGTCGGGAAGCGGTGTGACCGTACCCGGCGTATTCGACCGAAATACCGGTGTTGTACACAAAACCCCTAATCTCCCGTTTGTAGACTATCCGCTAAGATCACGACTCGAGAAGCTGCTCGATGCGCCCGTACGTATTGAAAACGACGTTAATGCAGGAACCTACGGCGAGTACCGCGCCGGCGCGGGTTCGGGATATCGCCACATCATCGGTCTGTTTCCCGGCACCGGCATCGGAGGCGGTCTCATCCTCAACGGCGAGCTGTTTACCGGCGCCACCGGTAACGCCGGTGAAATCGGTCATATGATTATTCAACCGGAAGGACCGCTGTGCGGTTGCGGACAGCACGGCTGTCTCGAATCGCTCGCCTCCCGAGGCGCTATCGCTCGAGATGCGGTATTTCTCGCTAGCAGCGGTTCGGCACCTGCGGCTTTGGAGTATGCGGGATCCGATTACAAAGCATTTACGAGCAAAACGTTGTTTCGAGCGGTCGAAGGCGGCGATATAGCGATCGCCGATGTCATAGATCGGACCGCATACTACCTCGGTATCGGGATGGCGAATTGCGTCAATATTCTGAATCCGGAGATTTTCGTTATCGGCGGCGGGCTCGTCGATAGATTCGGGTCGTCGTATATAGAGAAAGCGGCGGAATCCATGCGAAAGCATGCGATGCCTGGACTCGTCGCCGGAGTCGAGGTGGTGATGGCGACTCTCGGGGATTACGCGGCTACAATCGGAGCTGCATTGCTCGTTAAGGAAGAAATAGATGCCGGATAGCGAACTGGTAGCGGTAATCGACATCGGATCGACGGCAATTCGACTCGTTATTGCAGAGGCGACCGGTGAAGGTTCCTGGAATACTCTCGAACGCGCCGGAAAACCGGTTACGCTCGGTCGGGACGCGTTCCAATCCGGAGTCATTGCACGAGAGACAATCGGACAATCGTTGCGGATCCTCCGGGGATTCAAGGAACTTCTCTCGGGATATCAAATTGCCGAAAAAGACGTAACGGTAATCGCCACGAGCGCGCTTCGTGACGCCCGAAATCGTGATACATTCGTCGATCGCGTCGAAATCAAGACAGGATTTACAATCGACATCGTCGAAGGTATCGAGGAAAATCGTTTAACATATATGGCGGTGCAGCACGCCCTCAAAGACTACCATTCGACAATGGCGAAATCCAACTCGTTTATTATCGAAGTAGGAGGCGGCAGTACCGAGCTTATGTTACTCCGCCGGGGAAAAGTTGTTGCGGCTCATTCACTCAATATAGGAACCGTTCGCATCGAACAGCAGCTCGAAAGCACGGAGGGCAGCGAAACCCAACGGGTTCGTTTCCTCCGCGAGAATATACGAAACGTACGAGGAGTGCTTGCGAATGAGTTCGATCTCGAGCAGGTACGTCATTTCGTCGCAGTAGGTGCCGACGCACGCTTGGCCGCGGACCGGGTCGGTGAGTCGGTAAATCCGATGTATTCAACGATTTCAAAGCATCGGTTTGACGAGTTTGTCCGATCGCTTCAATCGCAGAGCATAGAGGAATGCGTTGCTCGTCTTCAGATCGCCTACGACCAGGCGGAAAGTCTTGCCACATCGCTTCTGATGTATCAGCTGTTTCTCGAAGGGACAAATGCCGACATGCTCATTGTCCCTCAGGCGAGCATCCGCGACGGAGTATTGCTATCGATTACCAGTGGTGCCGATGACCGGCTATTACAGGAATTCGATTCACAGGTTCTCGAATCCGCGTACAGCATCGGCCGAAAATACTACTTCGATGAATCCCATTCAAAACACGTAGCCGACTTATCACTCTCCCTCTTCGATCAACTCCAGGATGAGCATGCGCTCGGAGACAGAGAACGCTTGTTGCTGCATACGGCGGCGATTCTCCACGATATCGGTACGTATGTAAAAGCAAGCGGACATCACAAACACGGCCAATACCTCGTGGAAAACTCCGACATTTTCGGTCTTCACGCGGATGACATAAAACTCATCTCCAATATCGTCAGGTATCACAGAAACACGGCTCCCCTTTCATCCCATATTTCGTATATCTCACTTTCCCGTGAAGATCGAATGACCGTGCTCAAGCTATCGTCGATTCTGCGGGTTGCCGACGCGCTGGACAGGGCTCATGTTCAACGCATTCGAGATGTTTCAATAGACAAGCATGGCGACGATCTCATCGTCTATTGTGATTATCAGGGAGGCATCTCTATCGAGCGGTACGGGCTTTCAACAAAGGGATCTATGTTTGAAGAGGTTTTCGGCATGAAAATCTCTCTTGTACAAAAATCAGCCCAGGTTGGAGCGTAGGATGGACGCGCGATATTTTAACCGCGAATTGAGCTGGCTGGAATTCAATGCCAGAGTACTCGATGAATCGCTGAACAGCAACAACCCACTTCTGGAACGGGTCAAATTTGCGGGTATCGTCAGCTCGAATCTCGATGAATTCGTCATGGTACGATTTGCCGGGATAAAACGCCAGATACGAGATAACCGGGACTCCACATGTCCGACCGGATTGAGCCCCCGCAAACAGGTAACCCAAATTCGTAAAAAAATCTCACATATCGTCGACGTCCAACAACGGCACATAGCCGGAACGCTTTTCCCCGAGCTCGCCCGAAACAATGTACATATCCTGCGACGAGGCGAATTCTCGCAAAGTCAGGAGCGGCATATCAGGGACTATTTCAGACGCGAAATCTTTCCCGTACTTACGCCGTTGCGAATAGATCAAGCGATGCCGTTCGTAAACAATCTTACGCTCTATATTCTTTTTGAGCTCGAACCACTCGAAGATGTGCAAGATACGGTTCCAATGCGCAACGGAGAAGAAACCGCATTTCGTAAAGCTATTCTCCCGCTTCCGCGCAACACCGAACGTCTTGTTCAAATTCCGGGCGAATCAAACGAGCTCAACTTTACGTTTCTCGAAGACGTAATAATAATATGTGCGACCGACTTGTTTCCCGGCAACACAATTGTTCGCTCACTGGTGTGGCGCATGACGAGGGACGCGGATCTCGGTGTCGACGAGGAACGGGACGAGGATTTCCTTACGGCGATGGAAGAGGTCCTCGTAGATCGTCAGACGAGCTTTCCGGTTCGTCTTCAAACGGAAACACCAAAAGACGATGGTCATCGTCACTTAATTGAGGAATTGAAGTCGGCACTCGATCTCGATGACGAAGACCATTTCGAAACCAAAACGATGATAGATTGCTCGGTCCTTATTGATCTTCCCTTCCGGATCGATGCACCGTCGCTGTTTTATCCGACGCATACTCCGATCGTTCCCTCCGCATTTCAAAGCGAAGACGACATTTTTTCCGTTATTTCGGAATCCGATCACCTTCTTCATCATCCCTATGAGTCGTTTGAGCCTGTCATCAAGCTGCTGCAGGACTCCACCTCCGATCCGAACGTCCTTGCAATAAAAATGACCCTCTATCGAACAAGCGGCGACACGCCGATTGTAAAAGCTCTCGTAGCTGCTTGCGAAGCGGGGAAGCAGGTAACCGTATTAGTCGAGCTCAAAGCACGATTCGATGAAGAACGAAACATTACGTGGGCGCAGGAGCTCGAAAAGGCCGGTGCTATCGTCGTCTACGGCATCGCACATCTGAAAGTTCATGCAAAGGCTCTTATGATCGTTCGAAGAGAGTTACAGGGTATTCGTCGATACGTACATATGTCGACCGGTAATTATAACGAAAAAACCGCGAGGCTTTATTCCGACATAGGATTTCTCTCATCACGAGACGATATCGCATCCGATGTATCGTTGTTCTTTAATGCGATAACAGGCTATTCGAGCGTTCCGAAGCTTCGACAACTCTTCATGGCACCGACTGGGCTCAAGCGGCGTATTATAGATCTGATACATCGCGAAATCGAGAGAATCAAAGCGACCGGTCGCGGGCTGATCATGATCAAGCTCAACTCTCTTGCAGATGTGGACGTAATAGAATCACTCTATGAGGCGTCTAATGCAGGCGTGGAGATTCGAATGACCATCAGGGGCGTGTGTATGCTCGTTCCCGGAGTGAAAGGACAAAGCGAGAATATACAAGTCGTAAGCCTCGTTGACCAATTCCTGGAGCACAGCCGGATCGTATATTTTCTGAACGGCGGCGATGAAGAGCTCTATCTTTCGAGTGCGGACTGGATGCCGAGAAATCTCGAACGCAGAGTGGAATTGATGTTTCCCGTAGTCGATGCGGAAAACTGTGAACGTCTCAAGCACATCCTTTCATGCTATTTTTCCGATACCACTCATGCGCAAGAACTCCATTCCGACGGAAGCTATCATCGAATCCGCCCTGAAGAAGACAACGTACCGCTTCGAGCCCAATGGCTATTGCAAAGCGAAGCGGAAACACGCGCAGAGCCTCTCGATGAACAGAGTCGGAAGGAGTTTAGCGTACGGCGGACTCCGTTTCACTAGCGTGAAATTATACATATGAAATCTGAAGATATTTTACAGTTCGTGCGTGCCCATCGATGGGTACCTGGTGCAAAACACGTCGATTTTCTCGCTGCAGGCGAATACAACGAGAACTACCTCGTCTACACTGAACTGGGAAAAGACCGCTATGTTTTCCGGATAAACCACGGAAGTCAGCTCGGCATCTCGAATCAAATCGAATACGAGTTTAATGTGCTCAAGGCGGTGGAGACGACCGGCCTTACCCCCAAACCGGTGCATGTTCTCGGAGCGAGCGATCGTAATCCCGGGGTAATGCTCATGACGTATATCGAGGGGGATACGTTCACGTATGAGCAGGATCATCTCGCCGCTCGTACATTAGCCCTGGTGCATTCGGTACCGATTACCGAATCGGTCACGGAAAGATTGATTACACAGGCGAATCCGGTTACCGCGATTTGCGACGAAAGTATTGAATTGATTGAACGATACCCGAACCATCCGCTTGCTCGTCAGCGTGAGATGCTTCGTACATACCATGAATACGTGGCGAATCAGGCCGATGAGATCCTCGATATGATGCAAAACGAAACATTATGTATCGTAAATACCGAGCTGAATTCGGGGAATTTCATCTATGCCGATGAGACAGCTTTCCTCGTCGACTGGGAGAAAGCGGTTATCTCCTATCGATACCAGGACCTCGGACATTTTCTCGTGCCGACAACGACACTCTGGAAGGCGGATTTCCGCTACGACGATACGAGACGTCGTCGTTTTCTCGACCACTATCGACGCTACGGGCAACTCGATTTTCCACTCGGCGAGCTCATGGATAAATCCAACCGTATGGAACAGGTAATACTTCTCAGAGCAATGAGCTGGTGTTATATGGCTTATTACGAGTACTCAAACAGCCGGCGGGCCCTTCGTAACGACGATACTTACATGCGTATCACACAATATATGGATGAGCTCGAATGGTTCTTGAAGTAAACGAGATTTCGAAATCATTCGGGCAATTCCACGCACTCCAGAATGTATCGCTCTCGGTAGAAGAGCACGAATGCGTATCGATAATCGGTCCGAGCGGCTCGGGGAAAACAACGCTGCTGAAGCTCATTGCCTTAATGGAAAACCCGACGTCAGGTACCATCAGATTTGATCGTCCCGTTTCCAACGACAACCCTGTTATTCTCGTTTTTCAGGATTATGTATTGTTCCCGCATATGACTGCTTACGAAAACGTAGCTTTTGGATTGCGTGTGCGAAAAATGCCCAAACATGAAATTCGTCGTCGTGTGGAAGAATCGCTGCACTACTTCGGTATTGCCGATAAGGCGGATACATACCCGTCACATTTGTCCGGAGGTCAAAAACAACGCGTTGCGATCGCCCGTGCACTCGTTCTCAATCCGTATGTACTGCTGCTCGACGAGCCGTTCGCCAATCTGGACAAAAATCTGAAAATGGAAACCGCCGAGCTTATTCGTCGTACCCAGAAAGCGTTCGGTATAACCACGATCAGCGTCACTCACGATCTGGAGGAAGCGTTCGTCATGTCGGATCGAATCGGCATTCTGCTCGACGGAAAGCTCGTTCAATACGACGATGTCAGGACGACATATTTCGAGCCTTCCAATATTCGGGCGGCTCAATTCCTCGGTCCCGTCAACAAAATCACCCCCGATATTCAATCGCGTCTTCAGGTGTGCTGCGAAAAACCGGAAAGTGGGCGAACCGTATATGCTCGAGCTGAAGGCCTCGAGCTTGCCAAGGATCAAAACGGAGTTGGTCGCATACGCGAGGTAAGATTCGTCGGGTTGATGATTCTCTATACAGTAGAAATCGGCAGCGAGACGCTGACTGTTTACAGTCTCAACGACGGTTTATCCGAAGGAGATTCGGTATCCGTTCGGCTTATTCGCTATTTCACACAGAACGAGGAGTAACTCTATGCGATATTTCCGACTCTACGCCCTGTCTGTAATTTTACTGGTTTTCGTCTTTGGGTGTTCACAAAAACCGACCACCGATGTTTTGAAACTGAGCTTTGAACAGATGGTAGAACAAGCAAAAAATACCGATGTTTCGTTTTATATGTGGGGCGGAGATGCGCGGATCAACGAATGGGTCGATGGATTCGTAGCCGATGAGGTGGAAACGCGATACGACATAAAGCTTGATCGTGTCCCCGAAGGTGCGGAGGCATTCGTAAACAAGCTTATTACCGAAAAACAGGCCGGGAGGAAGTCGGGCTCGATAGATCTCGTGTGGATCAATGGAGAGAATTTCAAAAATGCCCGCGAAGCGGATGTGTTACTCGGCCCATATACGGATATCCTGCCAAACTACAATCAGTACGTTGATAAAGAGGCGGCGCGGCTCGATTTCGGCTATCCCGTGAATGGATATGAAGCTCCGTACGGAAGAGCGCAATTCGTTTTTGAATATGATTCGGCGGTAGTCGACGATCCACCTTCGACGTTCGCCGAGCTATCGGAGTGGATACGGACGAATCCCGGTCGGTTTACCTATCCGCAACCACCTTCTTTTACCGGGTCGGCGTTTATTCGGCAGGTTTTTTATGCGGTTACCGGCGGTCATGAACAATACCTCGATGGATTCGATGAAACGCTTTACCAAGAACGCGTTCCCGCGTTGTGGGAGTACCTCAACGAAATAGAGCCATATCTTTGGCAGCAGGGAACGACATATCCAAAGGACAAAGCTCCGCTGGATACGCTTTTCCAGCGGAACGAGATCTCGTTTACCATGTCGTATCATCAGGCGGACGCATACGGCCGAATACTTACCGGTCGATATCCGGAAACCGTTCGAACGTTTGTCATGGAAGACGGTTCTCTCTACAACACTCACTACACCGCCGTACCGTTCAACGCTCCCAACCCGGCCGGTGGTATCGTGGTCTCAAATTTTCTCATGTCACCACAGGCTCAGTACTCAAAGAACCTGCCTGAAAACTGGGGCGATTTTACTGTTCTCGATCTGGACAAGCTCGATGACGAGCTCAGAAATAAGTTCAAATCAATCGATTTGGGAAAAGCAACGGTATCACACGAGCGTCTCGATAATTTCGCAGTTCCTGAAATACCGTCCCGTTATCTGGAAGAGCTCGAATCCGGTTGGGTGGAGCATGTCCTCAGAAACTGAGCTCTCATCACCGTCAAAACGCACTATCACCGTATATTTATTACCGGTGGCCGTGCCCGTACTCGTGTTGTTCGGAGGCGGGCTTTTGTTTACCATAGCACAATCGTTCGGCCGGCTGCTCCCCTATTCTCACGATTTCCATGGATTCGAAGCATACGCTGAGCTGTTCAATGAGCCCTGGTTTCTCAGATCACTCGGATACACTGCGTACGTCGCTTTGAGCTCCGCGACTATTGCGATTGTCGCAGGAACCGCTCTTGCGTATGGAATCTGGATGCTCCCCCTATCGGTTCGACCGCCGGCAATCATCTACAAAATCCCGCTCGTTCTTCCGCACATCGCGGTGGCATTCGTTACGCTTCTCTTTTTTTCCGGCTCCGGAATTCTCGCGTCGATCACGTATCATCTCGGTATCATCGATTTGCCGTCGGAATTTCCCTCGATTCTGTTCGGCGGCAACGGGCTTGGATTGATAGCGGCATATGTATACAAAGAAGCTTCATTCGTCGCCCTTCTCGCCCTCGGCGTATTATACAGAATCGACCAGAGATTGATCGATACAGCCCGGAATCTGGGCGCCGGAAATTTGATGGTTTTTTTTCGCGTCGTTTTACCTCATCTCAAACCGATTCTTCATACCGCATTTATCATTCTCTTTCTGTACAGCTTCGGCGCCTTTGATATTCCCTATTTGCTGAGCGAAAGCGATCCTCAGATGCTCAGCGTATTCGTCTATTCGATGTACTTTCAGCGACCACTTTCACTCAGACCGATCTCGATGGCCGCTCTCGTGATCATGTCGTTTTTTTCGATTTTTTTTATCATCCTGTACAGCAGAGTGATAGAGAGAGCCGGCGTACGGAGCAGGAAATTGTGAAACTCTCAATTCTCCTGTTACTGCTGTTTATGCTTCTTTTTGTGTTCCCGTTGACGGTGTTTGTTTTGCAGGCCGGTGCCGGCGTGTGGCAGTTTCCCACACTTGTTCCGGGAACCTTTTCGAGTAGAGGCGTACAATATCTCATTGATCATTCGGCGTCGATTATTCGTTCCACACTGATTTCACTGGGGTACTCCTTTTTGACGGTAGTTGTCACCCTCCTTATGACAATTACGCCGGCGCTCCTGTTTGCCCGATACAGCTTCCGGGGGAAAATCGTTCTCGAGACTCTGCTCCTGGCGCCGGCACTTCTTCCCTCCATCGCATTTTCTATCGGAGTACACTTCATTTTTCTGCAATTACACATCGTCAACAGCTTTGCAGGAGTTGTGTTGATTCTTTCTATTTTTTCGTATCCGTACATGCTTCGGGCACTGATTGCCGGATTTCTGATCTACGGCTCCGAGTTCAATCGATGCGCTACAAACCTCGGCGCAACACCGCTCCAGACAATCGTTCGTGTAGACATTCCTCTGCTTGTTCCGTCAATCATTTCGGGTGGTACAATCGTATTTCTGGTCTCTTTTTCGGAGTATTTTCTGGTATTGCTGATCGGAGGCGGTGCCGTCGATTCACTCACCGGTTTTATGTTCCCGTTTCTCAACTCGGGCGACAGGACGATTGCTTCGATCCTGACACTGTATTTTCTCTTGATTCCGATACTGCTATTCTTCATCATCGATCTATCGATCAACCGGTTGTATCGAAAAATGGGGATGATCTGACGTGAACAGCGATCTTGTGCTTTCGTTTATCGTTCCCGTATATGAAGAACAATCTGAAATCGACCCATGTCTCGAGCACATCTCGCGTATCGAACGAAGCGATACATGCGAAGTAATCGTCGTTGACGGTCACGACGGTACTACAATCGATTCTATCGGCACCAGACAATTTCCGTTCGAGTTGCGATGCATAGTAGTCCCGCCCGGCCGGGGAGCTCAGCTTCATCAGGGGGCACTCCGTGCCCGAAGCCAGCGTCTGGTATTTCTCCATGTCGATACCCGGTTACCTAAAAGCGCGGTCGGACAAATAGAGAGAACACTGCGTAATTATCCGGCAGGAGCGTTCGACTTTGGCGTAGAAACACGCAGTTTCGGCGTACGTTTGATAGCGATTGTTTCCTCGCTGCGCAATAGATTGTCGAGGCTCCCATACGGAGACCAGACCCATTTTTTTCTGCGGGACTTTTATCATGAAACAGGCGGTTACTTACCGATTCCGATCATGGAAGACGTCGAGCTCATGAAGCGTCTTCGAAGGAAATCGGTTTCAATATCGATATTGCACAGCAAAGCGATGAATTCCGATCGTCGTTGGCGAAAGGAAGGCGTCGTGCGTTCAACGCTTCGAAACTGGTACATTTTATTGCGGTACCGATTCGGGGCGTCTCCGTACAAACTGACCGCACTGTATCGGCCTCACAGCGAATAGCTACAAATCGGGGAGCTTCCGGGTTGAATTACGACCGAACACTCATCGTTTTTTTCAAACCGCCTCGTCGGGGACACGTAAAGACCCGTATCGCCGCATCGCTCGGCGACCAGGCAGCCCGACGCATATATGAAGCCATGTTGAATGACCTCGCTTCAAAGTTGTTTTCGTTTGACGGCCGAGTCTCGCCGTTCGCATCTACGTCGACTGCCCCGGAGGATCGTGTTCCATGGAGATCGTACCGAATCCAGCATGGTGAGAGCCTCGGAGAACGGATGGACGACGCGTTTCGGCGTGTCTTTGCAGAGGGAGCGCGACGCGCGATACTCATCGGGACGGATATACCCGGGTTAAACACCCGAATTATAGATGAACATTTTGCATCTCTCGATCAATGCGACATGACGATCGGGCCGTCAAACGATGGTGGCTATTATCTCATCGGATTCAGGAATGATACGTTTTCGTCCGATTTTTTTTATGATATCGAGTGGAGCACCAACGCCGTTTACCAATCAACCACCGTGAAAGCCGTACGTTCCGGTCTCGACTGGTATTCGGGCGATAAGCTTTCGGATGTAGACGAAGTTACCGATCTATATAGAGTTAAGAAAACGCCGGGGCTTCGCACGGACAATTCCGGATTGTTCTCGATACTCGATAATCTGGGTTAAAGTATGTCGTGCAAATCTTCGATCGCCGCTACATGGCGCAATTTCGCAAGAGCTTTTTCCTGGATCTGACGTACCCGCTCACGGGTTATACCCAGGAGGCTTCCGGTTTCCTGGAGAGTACGAGGCCCCTCGCCTCTCAATCCGTACCTCAACTCGATGATTTTCATTTCGCGCTCAGTCAACGTGCTCAAAACGCGATCGATGGTTCCCTGTAGTGCGATATGAAATGCTTTCTCAAACGGTTCGTGGGAGTTTTCATCCTCGATCAAATCAGCAAGACGGGTAAAATTTTCCGCATCGACCGTAGTATCGAGAGACGCGGTTTCCTGCGATATCGCCTGAAACTCTTCTACTTTTTTCTCACTCAAATGCATATACTCGGCAAGCTCATCTGAATTCGGATTGCGACCGAGCTCCTGCGTCAGCAGTTTTGCAGCGTAATAGCACTTCTTTATCATATTGAGCATGTGCACCGGAATTCGAATTACCCGACCTTTATCGGCAAGCGCTTTTATTATGGCCTGACGTATCCACCAGGTACCATAAGTCGAAAATCGGCATCCCCTCGAGTAGTCGAAGCGTTCAACCGCTTCTATAAGACCGATGTTTCCCTCGTCTATTAAATCGAGAAGCGCCATTCCCCGGTATTGATATCGTTTGGCAATTGAAACGACGAGACGCAAATTCGCGTTTATCAGTTGATTTTTCAGCCCCGTCAACCGTTTTTGAAGCTCTGCAATTTCCTCGTCGGAGCACGTTTTTTTGTCTCTCTCCTTTTCAAGCGCTTCTCTGGCGAATCGTATCTGAGCCGCAAGCTCGGTTTCCTCCGAAGCGGATAGGAGCGGATATCGTGCGATTTGCTTAAGATAAATTGCGAGGGGATCGGGCTCGTTTACGCCATATTCGTCTTGAATAATGTACGTGCTCAAAGCTCTCTGCTTGCGCCTTTCCTGTTGCATCTGGCGGTGGCCTACCTGTTTTTGATAGGTCGTTTAATTTCGCGGCGCCAATTCCGGATCGATGTAAGTATCTTTTTTGTAAATCGTAAAAAACAGCTTCGCTTCTCCGGTATTCGGATCGACGCCGAGGTTCCCTATCTTTGTTCCCTGGGAAACCTCGTCTCCTTTTCGAAGCTCGATATCACCGGCGGAAGAATACAGACCGTAAAAGTACGTGTAGTTGTTTACCGATTCTATCATTACTACGTTACCCCAGCCGCGGTGAGCCGAGCTCCATACAACCCTTCCACTTGAAACAGAATACACTGTATCTCCGGAATTTCCAAGGATTTCCATGCCTTTCAAAGTACCGGTTCTTCGACGTCGATCTCCTTCAACCGGCCAGAACGGAATCCTGGATTCGTTTCCGCCTCCGGCTTTTACCTGTACAACTTCGTTCTGAGCTGATTCCACCGAGTTTTCAATACCGGTACCGGAATTATCGTTTGCAGATACATCGGATTGCGCGTCAGACCCGGAATCTCCCAATCTCGGGATGAGAATACGTTCACCCACCTTGAGCGCGTCATCTTCCAAATTGTTCAACCGCTTCAGCTCCTCCACCGTTGTGTCATACGCCAGGGCGAGTCGAAAAAGATTGTCTCCTTTCTCGACGATGTAGGTGTCCGGAATGATCAGTCTGTATCCTATCGGAAGCGCATTCGGGTCGACTTCTTCATTTGCCGCCTCCAGCTGGTCCACAGTAATTCCGTACTGCCCGGCGATCCGATAGAGGTTCTCCTGTTTCTTGACCACATGGACCAGGGATTCTCCGGAAAGCCCCCACAATCCCAGGTTGAGCAGCACTATTGTCGCAACAGTCCGGTTTGGTTTCATAGTGACATTCTCATATTCGGAAAGAAACCGCAAAAACTCAACCGTTTGGGCGCAGCTTCCTCAATCCCGATTTCGCGCGGATCAAGCGTCTCCTCTCACTTTGTGGACACGGTCGCGCTTTAGAACTGGGCGGGCTTCGCGTTGCAAACGCGAAGCCCGCGGACATGATTGGTCTGTTTCCCAGACAGAGTCGGGCTCGGCGGACTTCGCGTTGCAGACGCGAAGCCCGCGGACAATACTTGTTTGTTCCTCAAACAAAGTCGGG
>CAYLZA010000005.1:0-16832 GCA_964387575.1 uncultured Spirochaetales bacterium
CGCTCGAGACCGGTCGCGATACGATCATACGGACCGTAGCAAGTAGAAAAGAGCTCGAAGCGCAAAATCCGATTGAGGCTCCGTCCGCGTTGTGTACCCGACTTGCCGAAACTGCAGACCGAATTCTCCGGCAGGTCGATATCGGTGCGCTCGCGTTGTTCGGCGGAGAAACGGCGTTTGCCGTGCTTTCGAAAATCGGGTGGAAGGCTCTCGAGCCGATGCACCAGCTTGCTCCGGGAGTCGTTATCGTACGCCGTTGGAAGAATTATCGCGACCCGTCGATTGCAGGAACGCCGGGAGCTCCCGTCCGACGAGCACCGAATCCAAACAAGGACATATCTCACGAGACGATCCCGGACGGGACGATCCCGGACGAGACCATGCCGCTGATAATAAAATCCGGAGGGCACGGGGCGGAAGACATAGCGGTGCGTATCAAATCACTCTTCAACAACGATGCGTTTGACGAGGAACCACCGAAGTCGGAGAATCGGCGAGGGATAGTCGAGGAATGATAAGGCGATGCAGGCGATAACGATCGGAGATCCTTGTGGTGTCGGACCCGAAATACTTCTCAGGACTTGGGCCGAAGGATTACTCGAAAACGACGCCGTCGCGGTCGGTGATGTTTCGGTTCTCCAAAAGACCGCGAAGATCCTGAATCTAAAAGTTCCACTGCTTCCTGTTCACACCGGTGGCCGAATGCCTGCGAGAGACACACCCGGGCTACGAGTGCTCGACACCAAGCTGTTGAAGGAAGACGATTGGGAACCGGGCATTCTTTCACCGAAAGCAGGAGCGGCGGCCTACGAGTACATCGATCGCGCGACGCGATCGGTCGTTGACGGGCAATTCGATGCACTGGTAACGCTTCCGGTAAACAAGGAGTCGATTCGTGCAACGCATCCCTATTTCTCGGGACACACAGGTTTGATCGCCGATATATGCAATGGACCCGACGTAACAATGATGCTCGCATCGGAAAAGCTCATCGTCACCCATGTTTCCACACACGTTTCACTTGCCGATGCAATCATGCTTGTTTCGCCGGACCGGGTGAGGACGGTTATCCGACTCACCCGTGATGCATTAGTTCGTCTTCGATCGGAAGGCCGACAGGAGCCGCGCATAGCAGTCGCCGGGCTCAATCCACATGCCGGTGAAGGCCGTGCTTTCGGTGACGAAGACGCAGAGGTGATTACGCCGGCGGTACGCACGGCGCGGGAAGCAGGAATAGACGCGACCGGTCCGCACCCGCCGGATACGGTTTTCAAGGCGGCAGTCGACGGCCGCTATGACGCGGTGGTGTGCATGTATCACGATCAGGGACACATCCCGATGAAACTGCTCGATTTCGATGGCGCTGTGAATATCACTCTCGGGCTCCCGATCATTAGGACCTCGGTTGATCACGGTACGGCGTACGACATCGCCGGTAAGGGAATTGCTTCAGTAACCAGCTTTGTCAACGCCTGCGAGTACGCGCGCAGGCTTTCTTTGCGCTCCTGAGGTAACAAACGACAGAGGTCCTGTCCGAACCGTCCGGGGCGCGCAAAAATCGGCATTTACATGCGGCCCTGACAACTGCAATTGTGCAACATGCGCCCCGTACGCCGTTAAGATTTCTCAGGATCCAGGGTTTTTAACGATTTTTCTCAGTGCATCACTTTCTTCCAGAAAAAGCTGCAGGTGAGGAAACGGAATCTGGATGTTTGCATTATCCAGCGCGCGTTTGCACTTCTCCGTGTATTCCCACATGAGTGGAAACTTCATTATCGAATCCTCCGTCCAGAAACGAAGCTCCAGATTTACGCTGCTATCACCGAGGCTTGTAACCAGTACGGCCGGAGCGGGATTGTTGAGTACACGATCATCGCCTTCGACGACCGATACCATGACTTTCCTGGCCGCAGCAATGTCTTCCTCGAGATATTTGATAAATCGCAGTAACAACCCTTGCACATCCGCCGAAACTTGAGTGCGTCTGAACATTGATTCCTCCTCGTTGTCTTTTGAATACATGCAATTACGCGAGTATTCGGTCCTGAACGCAATTGCTTCTTCTCAAATAATCATTGTAATTCGATTTGGAAGGAGACAAAAGCGAGTTCCAGCTCCGGGTAGAATCGAGGCTTGCGCCTTGCGATAGTCGGACGAGCATGCAGATCGGGATCTATGATAATCAACACGCATTGAAGCAAACTTTCCAATGCGGCCGCCCGTCCCAGCTATAAATCCACCCGCACATACACGCTCACGACGGTGTCGGCAACGTAGGAGCCGAATTCGCTTCGATTTGCCAATTCGGGCAGTAATTCCGAATCGGTTTCGGTTTCTTCATCGGACGCCAATCGGGTTTTCCCTTTTCCCAAAAACAGGTTTGCTTTGAGCCCGACAACGAAATTTTCGTAACCGAACGCATACGAAACTTCGGGCATCAGGACACTGCTTCCATCGGTCAGATTTATCACCCACTCGACCGACGGTAATAAATCGGTTTTTATGAAATCATCTATTTCCGCTTTGATATAGAAGTAGGTTTCCGAGTTTCTGAATGTTTTGAGCTTGCTTCCGGCGTAATAATGATATTCGTAGAGGTTGTCGGCATGGATATCATCGAGAAGTGAATTGTAGTTTTCGTAATCCTGCCGATTCCAGTTCTCTTTATCGAATATAAATTCGAAGTCTATCTTGAATCCGTCGAGCACGTGTGTCGTCGGAGTATCGAAGTTCATCTGACTTCCTAAAAGAAAAACCGGGAAAAACGGACCGGCGATATCGACAGATTCGAGATCCGCATTGATTCGCTGCTCGTCGCTTTCGAACTTGAGCAGTGACTCGCCGTATAAAGACCAGTTACTAAAACGGAATTCTCTGCTTTCGAGAAGATCCTCTAATACATACCCAAAATTTAATCCGATGAGCGGTTTTGTGTCTTTTTGAAGGCGGATAAATCCGAGGGTGTTCAGATTGAGGCTCTTCCATCCAAGGCGGAAATAGTGTTCGACGTCATTTAAATTGAGAGCCGCCGGCTGTTCCTCCTCTTCGGAAAACTTGACATAGTATGAGGCGCTCATCGTATTGAGAATGAGAAAATTTATATTGAGGGCGTAGATTCCTTCAACTTCTTCTTTCGGCTTCAACAGGTTTCGTTCTCTGTTTATGACATCCAGAGGAGTAAAAAACGAGGATAATCCGAAGTCCTTTACGAATTGTTTACCCGCGATCCAGTTTATTCTCCCAACGCTTCCCTTGAGGAGCGCTTGTTTGAAAAAGACTTTTTTCTCATTTTGTGCTTCATCGTACAGATACGATTCGAACGCTCTCGGATAATACCATCCGTCAATGATAAAAGAACCTTTCCCCACGTTGGCAAGGCTGAACGCCGTATTGAACTTGAGGGTATAACGAAAGAAACTCTCCATTCTGCTTATCGCATGTATATCGAAAGGATTCAACGGCGAAAGCTCGTTCTGCCATTGGTACCGCAGATTCAGATACACACTCGACAACGTCTCGATACCGCATGCCGCCGAGCAACAAACAATAAAGAGCAGCAGAATAATTGAAAGACGTCGCAATGCTTTCACTAGTTTCCTATCAATTCCTCACCGAGATCCCCGTCATCCGAATCTCCTCCGCCGTCGATAAAATCCTCGTCAGCACCAATCGTCTCCGCCGATTCGGAACCCGAATAGAATCCTGACTGCTCAACTCTCTTTTCACCGGTGTGCAGATTGATACGCGTATACACCACGGCTTTAAGAGAATAGAGGGTGGTACCGAACTCCGTTCTATCTTCGACGTCGGGCACAGAGCGCACGGTGTTGTCTCTTTTCAACGGCAGGAATAGTCGCAACCCGACTTCCAGAACCGGATCTCCCTCGCGGTAAATCAATTCGGGAACCAGAAGCGAGCTCATATCGTCGAGATTGACAAAAAGCCGGACCCGTCCGCGGAAATTCTCGGCGAAAAGATCGTACAATTCGATTCCGGTCAGCAGATAGGTTGTCGCGTTTTTAAAATCTCCGGTAAAATCCTGCGCATTCAGATGCTCGTCGTTTGCCTCGTTTGCCGCCAGATCATCCAGATATCTGAGATAGTCGAGAAACTCACCTTGGGTCCAGTTATCACCGATGGAAACATATTCGGCGTTGGCAGAAAGTCTACTCGTAAAGGGAAGCGAAAGAGCAGGAAGATGTACGTCGGCACCGAACATAAAGGAGAGAAAATAGCTTTCGTCGAAAGCGACATAATCGAGCTCATCGTTGAATCGTTTCCTGTCCGTGTAGTTCCTGTACCCGATTTCACCATACGGAAGCAGCTTCATTTCCCCCATCTCGATCTTCGTCCTCGCGCTCGCACCGAGTGCAATCCGTTCCCAGCCGTCGAACCGCAGATATGCGAAACTCGATAACGCTCTGCTTCTCAGGTCTACCCGGGCCGAAATCGGTAGCTCGGTAAGATCAAGCTGGTCGTAACTTTCGGTATCAAACTCGGTAAATGCCACGCCGGAAAAATCGATTTTTGGATTGATGAAACCGACCCCTGCCACGAGCTGGTAAAACCCATCGGCCTCGCTTTCTTCGAGAAAATAGTTTCGGTCGGGATTATAGAGATCGAGCGGTGCGAAAAAACCGGTACTGAAATCCCAGTATCGTTTTCCGATCAGCGCGTGTACGTAAGCCTGACCCTGAGTTTTCAGCAATGCATAGATCTCCCGCGTGCTCAGGATCTCCGTTTCCTCTGTATCTTCCTCTGAATCCGTCCCTCCCGACGGCAGATGCGAAATCGGAGATCCATGGATCTGTACATCGACGAGCCCGAATGCCGGTCCGGGGAGTCCCGATCGGCAGATCAGGTTTCCCCGGTAATAGGTATCGAAGTTACCCATCCGGTGAAACCCGTCAGGGTTATAGCTCGAGTAATCGTAGGGGAGAAACGGAGCAACTTCGGTATACATACGGCCCTCTATGTCGAGGCAATAGCTATTGCCCACGACATAAACGAGGGCCGCGATGATCAGTAATCGACGCATGAGTAACGTTTGCCGCGCTTACTCGCCGCTTAGATACGGAATGTAGTTTTCGTCGAAGTATCGCTCCGGAATTGAATCGGCGGAGCTGTATTCGATGTTTTCGTATGTCGCGGTGCTGTATCTGTCCTTCAGTGGTTCGTAGTATTTCTGAACTACGTATGTGGTTTTGTTGTTACTCCTGCGCAACGACGTAACGTCACAGGTTTTCATGAGCTCACCGGACAACGCAAAATACTCCCGCTTTTCGGGGACCATTGTTTCTCTGTTTACGTGAACGATTACCTTGGCATAACCTTCATGTCCGGGTTTTGGTTCGAGCGTAAGCAGATAGTATTTCCCACGTGTGCGTTTTCTGATTACGTTATAATCGTAGGAGAGCTCGGTTGCCATAACATCACCGTAGTTCAGCAGGCTTCCCATGAATGTGGACGCGTAGGCTTCCTTTACCAGATTCGTGTCGGTAACATAATAGCTCCAAATGACGTATTGATTACGCATATGGACCGAACCGGATACTTTTGCGGGAGTTCGTACGATCATCACGTTTTTGCTGTTACCTTTCTTGTATCCGACGAGTAGGTTCTCTTTGTTCGTGCCGTCGGATTCAACGGTATCGAGATCGAGACGATAGGAACAGTGCGGCGGAAGAAGCTTCTTGTCCGATTCTTCGAGGATCTGCTGTCCCGTTAACGCGCTTACCGCAGCGCTTGCTACGACCAGCAGGAATAGACTAAAAAATAGCTTGTGTTTCACTTTTTGCTACCTCCATTTTTTTATATTAGGGCATATAATTGAAGCTATTGCAATGCATTGATGACGCTGATTAAAAAAAAAGTCGAAGACGAGCCTCGATCATCTCATGATCTGTGTGCGAATAATCCGTCTCAACGGCGGATATATCCATATGACCACCATGGTAAATACAAAAACAATGATGTAGACGATGTCTTTCGACTGAATCCGTGTCATCAAGGGGCTTACGAATGTATACGAGAACTGCAGCCATATCTTCGAGTGAAATGTAAGATAGGAGGTAAAATATCCGAGGGCGATTCCCGCGGCTATCCCCAATGCAGCAACGAAAAGATACTCGAGTCCGGAGAGAAGAATAATCCGCGCATCACGCATTCCTAAACATACGTATGTCCATATCTCCCATCTGCGCTTATTGGAGTAGAGCCACACAATAGACATTACTACGGTACCAACGAGTGGAAACAGAATGATCAGGATAATCGCTTTCAGCCCGCGAAGCACGGTGATGTAAATTCTGAAGCGTTCTATCTCTTTCGGTAGATACCACGATGATTTTACCTCGATACCCTCGGCTTCCAGCCGAAGCCGTAGTGTCTCGTAGGTTTCCCGGGCTATTTTTTCCGTTCTACTTTCCGGATCGAGTCTGACATACACGAGGTTGGCGAGATCACCGGAAGCGCTCAATGCGTCCATACTGCTTTCGCTGATCAAAAGGGCCGTCGGAAGACCTTTGATCCCTGCCGTTTTGCATACTCCGGTGATCTTGTATCGAATCGTATTGATAATCTTGTCAGGCGTCGAAATGACGATTGCCAGATCATCGCCGACATCGAACACTCCCTTGAGAAACAATTCGGGAACCATCACCTCGTTGATCTCTTCAGGAATCCTGCCGCGAAGCGGCTTGACCCATCTGTGCATCTTTTCGCTGTTTTCCGTGGTATACTCGACGACCTGCGCCATATCGCTCTTTTTCGGGCTTGCATACATTCCACGCAGCTCTCTCTCTATAATCACCTCCTGTACCTCGTATTCCTCGAGAATAGATTTCATCATCCCGGAATCAAACCATTCGGTGAAAAACACGATATCTCCGTAGCTATCCCTGTACGCATCGGTAATCAGGTATTCGACTGAATTGCCGAACCCGAATGCCCAGAAAATCGTAAGTGCGGTGACCGTAAAGACGGCAAATAACAAAAGCGAGGACAGCGCGTGTCGAATGACGTTTCGAAATGCAATGTTCAACGAAAATGTGAGCGATTTCACACATTGCCCTCCCGAAATATCTCAACCGGGTCGAGCCGAAGCGATAGAAACAGCGGATACGCCATCGAGCTCAGCATCGTAGCGAGAATTACCGCGAACGAAGGCAGGATGGAAGCCGGAACGAGCTGTGGATAAAACCGATGATCGGAAAAGAAAATGCTGAGCGTGCCGAAATCCACTCCGCCGGAGAGTCCGAGACACGCTGCTCCATACACGAGTATCGATCCGATAAACACGACGATCGTAAAAACGACAACCTCCGAAAAGAGCAGCGTACCAACCCATGCGGTACGCGCACCGATCGCGAGCATCGTGCCGATTTCCTTTTTGCGCTCGAAGAAGCTCAGTAAATTCATATTAAACGTAGAGATAAATATGATAATCAGGATAAAAACCTGTATGAAATTGCCGACAAACTCCATCGCTTCAACTATCCCGTAGAGACTCCCGAATCCTCGTTCGGCATAGAAAAACTGATGCTCGTGTTTTTCACTCAGCCTTCGAAACTCCTTTGCGAATTTTTCTTCTTCATCCCATACGGCGAGCTCTGTATACAGCACTCGGTCGGTTTCGGCCTCTTTTTCTTCTATACTGGTAACAAAACGCAGATAGTCGTATTTCGCAAGGACGATCGGATATACACCCCAGAATCCGATTCCTTCGGTAACACTCCCTTCGACCTGGTTTATGATGCCGGTAATTTCGAACGAATACGGATATGCATCACGATAGATATCCTTTACCCAGAGCGTTATTACATCGCCCAATTCCCAGCCGAGAGACTCGGCGTACTCGTACCATACGAGCACGCCGTTTTTCAGGTTTGGATCGTACCTGCCCTCGATGATAGTGAGATTGGCCAAATACTCTACCTCGTGCTGATAATCCATCCCGACCAGGCAGGCGAGTGATCCTTCGAACTCACCGCGGTCATGATTGTATACCGCGGCCCCCTGCTTTATACGTGGGGCGTATGGTATGTCTTTCTCTTCGAGAAACCGTATCAACTCCGGATTCAGAAAAACCCTCGGCTGCCGAAATACCGGGAACGTATAATCACGATCGGTACCTTTGACGACCGTAACGTGATAATCGCCGAGAAACGTGGAGGAGAAAAAGTCACGCCACCGTACGCTGGTGTTACGGGAAAGTGAAGCGGTGGTGAAATAGAGGTTCGAAGCGAGCACAATCAAAAACGCGGTAAACACCGACTTGAGCGGATGGCGAAAAATATTTCGGCCCGACAGCTTTAGTATCTCCAACAGCTTCTTCATGATGAATACACCGATACGAGTAATTCGACTATGAGGTGTCGACGATCGTACCGTCCTGGATCCGATACACCCGTGATGCAAATCGAGTAATGCTGTTGTCGTGTGTTGAAAAAATAAACGTTACCCCTTCCTTCTCGTTGAGATTGTACATCAGGCGTATGATTTCCTGCGCCGTCTTCGAATCGAGATTTCCCGTCGGCTCATCCGCAAGCACGAGCGTCGGATTACCCACCAGGGCCCTGGCGATTGCCACCCGCTGTCGCTGGCCACCGGAAAGCTCATCCGGTTTGTGCTTGATGTGCTTGTCCAGACCGACCGCATCAACCAACGCGCGTATTCGTTGTTTTCGCTCGGCTCGCGAGCCGGTATTTCCCTGGATGATGAGCGGAAACTCGATATTTTCGTAAACATTCAGCACGGGTATCAGATTAAAAGCCTGAAATATATACCCGATCTTGTGTGCGCGAAGATCCGCAAGCTGATTTCGAGTGAGCGTGCCTACATCGACATCGTCTACCAGCACGGTTCCGTTATCGGGCTTGTCGAGACAACCGATGATATTGAGAAGCGTCGTCTTTCCGCTTCCCGAGGGACCCATAATACATGTGAACTCGCCCCGTTCGACGACTGCGGTCAATCCCTTGAGCGCTTCGACTCGTGCCTTGCCGAGAATATACGTCTTGTAGATCGAGTCCAGACGAACCATGGTTAGAATGTCAAAGCCAATCCGACATCCGCCCCAAACGTAGATTTTGAACGTCTCCACTCGGAACCGTCGGAGTGACCGATCGTTCGGCTTTCGAAGTACGGCACAAAACGCATCGCCTTGAGCCCGAAGAAATGACGCTCTTTTTGCTCGGCTCCCAGGACGATACCGAATGGAACACTTACGCGAACAGTCACTCCGTCACGAACGACTTGTGTGCTGTTCGTTGCCTCCTCGTCAAACGCCTGATTATTGATGGTTGTATTGCTCATCAAATTGAGCTGGAGATCGGCCTGAATTCCCAGATCGACCGGGCCGTACGCCGTATCGAGAATCGTCAATTTTGCGCTATAGGGGATGAAAAGATGAGTCGTATAGATCGCGTATTGCTGGGTGCCGTATTCGTAGGTCCGGTTCCAGTAAGAGAATCCGAATCCGGTATAAACGTCGAGGGGAAGATGCTCCTGTATCATGATACGTTTACCGAGCATAAACGCCGATGTCAAAAGATCGTTGTTCGATTTCGGATCAGACTCCTCTTCAGAAGAAGTGGGAGCGCTCCCGCGCCACTTTTCCACATCGAGAGCAAAGCCGATATACGAAGCCCAGATATTCACAATCAGGTCGGATTTCAACGACTGCATGTTCAGCGTCACGTGAGCCCCGAAACCCGGACCCGCTTCGTCTCCGGGTGTCCCGGTTTCGTTTCCTTCACTGTCTATGCTTCGTTCTTCATACAGAATATAGGTACCGATGCCGTAGACCTGTAGCTCACTGCTGAAGGTACGATCACGTTTCGGGCGTTGTCCGGGCCCCGGTGTCTGACCGAATACAAACCCTGTCACACATAAGGCGCATATACAGAAAAGTATCAGCTTTCTTGGTGTCATTTATTTCTCCATTCACGTAATCAGGGAATTATCCATTTTGTAATGAAAATATCGTACTCGCTTCCGGGACTCGTCGCCGAGCGTTCATCGACGAAACCCTCTCCGGACTGCGGATTGAAATCGGCATTGCCGCTGGTGAATCCGCCCACGATATACACGCTCCCGTCGGTGCCGATGCCGAAACTGCTCGGAATGTCCGCATAGTCTCCGCCGAAGGTATATGTAGTCTTGTATTGCTCGTCGGAATCGAAAATTGTGAGGAATCCGTCATATCCGCCGGCCGAGCTGTGGAGATCTTCCGCCGAATCCGAAGGATCGAAGTCTTTGTCGGTACCGCTGAAATTCGATACGACGTAAAGCTCCTCTTGCTCATTAAGACGAAGGACGACACGCTTCTCCCAATCAGTTCCGACATCCATGTCCTTCTTCCATACGTCGGTACCGTCATCGGTGTTCAATTTGTAGACGAAAACCTGATACGGATCATATATGCCGCCCATATATACCGCCGATTCATCCGAAGACACGACGATACTCGTTCCTCTTTCCTTGTATGTCGACTCTCCCCAACTGTGCGCCCAGCCGAAGCTCCCGTCGCTATTGAGCTTGAGCGCAAAGATATCAATTGATGGATCCCAGCCACTTCCTTCGGCTGCCGTAAGCGTGTGCTCCCCGTCGTCGGGATCAAAATCCTTTGTATCTTTAAAAACACCCGCCACATAGATGCTGCCGTCACTCCCGATAGCCATCTCCACACCTTCGATTTCACAGGTGTAGTGTCCTTCCCGGAAACGCGAGGTGACGCCGTCCCAGGTTTTCGTCCACACGTGTCCGCCGTACTCGTCCAGCTTGGATATGAAGAAATCCATCCCCCCCTGACGTTCGACTATATGCTCCCCCTCTTCGCTCACGTCGAAATCAAGATCCTCCGAGCCGAATCGGCCCATATAGTAGATATTTCCGGCTGCATCGACGACGATATCCGAGCTTTCCTCTTCTCCTGCACCACCGAGTGTTTTCAACCACACGAGCCCGCCATACAGCGAATATTTTGCGATGAAGATATCACGCTGCCCTTCGGAGGTGATTTCATACGAGCCGAATGAAACGGTATCCTTGAAACCTCCCGTCACATACAGATACGGTAGCCGGCGCGGATCGAAGGCCATCGCCATCGTGGTGTCGTCGTTCTCGGGGCCATCCGGAGTCTCCACCCACTCGAGCTCTCCCTCGCTGTTGTGACGCGTCACGAACATGCCGGCGCTGTCGTCGGAGCCGGACCGATAGAGATGTCCGTTCTCGGGTTCAAAATCGACAAAAACCGAAAAATACCCCGATGTCATAAGCCCGTCGTCATAGAGGACACACGCATCATAGGCATTGTCGGCCCACTGGATACCGTAGGTGTGCGTCCATCGATAAAAATCATCGGCTACTGTTTCATCCGAGTCGTTGCCCTCTTCGCTACCGCCACGAAGTAAATCACTGCATGAAGGAATCGTGGCAACCGCAAGGATGAGTACCGGGGCAAGTAATGCGAAGGAATTCAGCTTGTATATAGTGCTTTTTTTTATACGCCACATTTTCATCATCACTTTCGATTCAATGCTTGTTGTCGATGCCTCGTTACATCGTAATTCTCACGTGCCCGATACTGAAACCGCTGGCCGCACCGAACAACACCACGTCGCGACCCGAACCGAACTCGATCTTGCCTTCTTCAATACCGCGTGAAAATGCAAGCGGGATGGCCGTGCTTGCGGTGTTTCCCGAGTGCTCGATTACGTTGATAATTTGCTCCGGTGGATACTCGATCTCACGCGCAACCTCATTGATTATTTTGCTCGAAATCTGATGCGGTATCCCGTAGGCTACCGAATCGGCATAGTGGCTTTCACCGAATGCTGATCGGCGGTACCGGTTGTACTGTCTGAAATACTCGGGAAGATATTTACGTATGATCCGTCCCAGTTTTTGAAACTCGAGATAAAACCAGCAATCGGTGATGGTGTATGAGTTTCGCATCCGGTTGTCGGTAGCCGCGGGAACTCTGCAACACGACCAGTATTCGGCTATATTGATGTTGTTTATTTCGGTAATCGCACCATTTCTCTCGCCGTTGGTACCGGGAGAGATCGATTCCACGAGCATCGCGGCGCCCGCGTCTCCGAGCGTCAATCCACCGAATTTCACTTTGAGATCCTTTTTGTCCCGAATCTTCTTGTTAATCAAAAAGCTTCCGACCTCGCCACTTGCAATGAGCGTTTTCCGGGACGCACCACCGGCAATCAGACTGTTCGCAACATTTATCGCCTGGAGAAAGCTGTTGCAGGCGTTACTCAGATCAAACGAGTTTATTGCGCCAAGCCCCAGCTTATGTTGAAGTATATTGGCGGTCGATGGTTCAAAGGTGTCCATATCGGTGCTGGCGAATATAAGTGTATCGATGCTACTCAAGTCGATATCGTAACTGCTCACCATATTTTGCACGGCATTCAACGCCAGATCCGAAGGGGCGGTGCCGCGTTCGACGAACCGGCGTGACTGAATCCCGGTCATCGAAACAAGCAGCTCCGGCAGCCGTTGTTTTAGTGTATCCGAAGCTTCGAGGCTCTCTATGAGCGCTTCGTTCGTCACGATCCGATCGGGTTGATATACGCCGACTGCGACTATTCTCGCGGATGGTCGGGCGAAGCTCTGAATGTGATCGAAGAACCGAATAGATGCTACATCGTTTTTTACATTCATGACAGTGGGCCAAGTCTATTGGGAGCGTCTCAAGATGTCAATCAATGACTCACTATTAGCGCCGACTGTTTTCGATACGTTCCAAAAGCAATTCCGCTTTTTGTTTGACAATCGCGTTAATCATCGGATACTCCTCGCCGACGGGAGTATCACGTACGATCTCGAGGTATTTTTGCGCACGTGCGTATTCGTTTCGCCCGACCGCATAATAACGCGCAAAATAGTAGTAATTATCGAGGAAATCGGGAGCTATTTCGATTGCTCGTTCGAAATGCTTTTTTGCGTTGTTCCAACCAAGGTTGTATTTGATTCTATGTATCGTTGTTATCGGGCCTTTCGCAGACACCACCGCATTGAGCGCCCCCATCGCCCGGTGCGGGCCACCTTCCAAAAATGTTTCGTCGAGCTCGAGCGTTCGCTCCAGCAACGAAACCAACGCGTCGATTTTACCGGCCTGCTTGAGCGTTTCTTCGTATTCGGCCATCTTTCCCAAATTGGATCCCGCCCAGAACACGGCCTTCGCGTTCGACACCGAAGAAAGACGCGTCAAAGCTTTTTCGAGTCCCCCTTCCCGATAAGATGCATCAAACGTCGCGTTCAGCCGCAAGCTGCGTAGTGCATAATCGTAGCCTCTTTGGAACGCTTGCATCATGGCAGATTCGCGGTCGTAGCGGAAATAATCTCCAAGGACGAAATACCCCTTGCTCAGGGTATTGAGTATCTCCGAATTGTCTCCCGTCGTTGCCAGGGCTTGCTCATACAGCTCGATCGCGGCCAGGATGTCGTCGGCACGCTGCGTCTCATATCGTGCCCGTGAAAGTGTCTCTTCGGCTTTCCGGATTAGAGCGTCGGTACTTTGCGTTTGCGCCGGAGCATACGCGATGCACACGAAAATGAGGGCGCCGTACAGCAGGCTTTTATTCGAACGCCGACTTCGGTTGTTATCTGTCGGTCCGGGTCGGAAGATCACGGATCTCATTCTACGGATCTCATTATATAGAATTTAATTTGACAGCTTCAATGTTTCATTTTTACTCAATATTCAGGTTGCGCTTTGGGGTGCCTCGTTTTAAGCAGATCGACGACTGAAACAAAACTGCTACTCCTCGTAGCTCCGTTCGACCTCATCCGTATCCTCTTCGGCCCGGACGGTATATGTGCCGATCACTTTTCCCTCGTCGAGAACCACGATCTCGTAGCTGGTTACGACGTGGTTGCCGTACACCTCGGAGTTTCCGCGCACGCGTACGGTCTCGGCACCGGTCTGGATGTAGAGCCCCGGAATAGGATTCCCGTGTTTGAGCGTGTGCCATTCGTTATCGAGCTCGGTGAGCAACTCGCGCTTTGATTCGTCGGACATGTGGTGTGTGCTCCTTGTTCTCGATATTTTCAGCTTTGGCGCGATCGTTGCAAGCCCCTGTCATTCCTTACTATATGAAGAGACGGCAAGAATCTCACAAGGGATTCTTCACCAACCACGACCATCGCAATATACTATTTATAGATGAATACCGAAGGTAATCACGTGGCATAGCACCATGAGATGAAAGAACCGCTTCCACGATTAGACACATCGCCGGAGATCAAGTCTCGGATTCTCCCTCTATGTCGACTTTCAACCGGAGAGATCTGGGAGGATTCGGTTCGAGGGCACCGGGTGGGCGTGCTCGATGCAACGATAGAGAAGGATATTGCACGCATCACGCAGGAAGAACCGGTTCAGCTCGTTGTAAACGATCCTCCGTATAATGTTGCGTTCGGTCGAAAACGCTCGGATAATCTCGTGCAAAGGGGACTTTCGGAATATCTCGATTTTTCGAAACGATGGATTCAAACGGTAGTCCACGCGCTTGCGACGGATAGTCATCTATATATCTGGTTGGGGGCGGACGTCAAAAACGGTTTTCAACCACTTCCCGATCTCATGATGCTGATGAGGGAGTTCCCCGAGCTTACACCTCGCAATTTCATAACGCTCCGCAATCAACGCGGATACGGAACGCAAAAGAACTGGATGTGGGTCAGACAGGAGCTTCTGCACTATGTAAAAGGGAATCCCCGGTTCGAAGTTCTCTATACGGACATTCCCAAGGTGCTTAAAGGATACTACAAAAATATCGGCGGTCATCGAACCGAGAATATCGAACGCAGCAAATCGGCGACGATACGCCCAGGTAACGTATGGATAGATATCCAGCAGGTTTTTTACCTTCTCCCCGAGAACGTTCCCGGTGCATATGCTCAAAAGCCTTTGAAAGCAATCGAAAGAATCATCAAATCGAGCGCACCCGAGAACGGAATCGTTTTCGATACATTTGCACACTCCGGCACGACGCTCATCGCCGGTGAAATGCTCGGCCGCAGAGTCTTTACGTTCGACAAGGATCCGATTTTCGCTGAGCTGACGATACGCCGGCTCGAACACTATCGGGCGACCGGGAAACCCGGCTGGCAATGCGACAATCCGTTTCCGGAAATCGAGAAATAACCTTCATTGCGATCGGGCGTCACAATTCGTAATTGAGGCTCAATTTCGGGGTTGAAAAGTAAGCCGCCGTGTATTATTGTTATATTGTACTGCATGTATAGTACAATTTCTATTCGAACCGGCCGGGTACGTGCCAGACGAGGAGGATGCCGTGGGGATTGTCGAAACAAACGGGCTGACCAAATATTACGGGAACCATCGAGGAATCATCGATGTTTCGTTTACCATTGAAGAAGGTGAGATTTTCGGATTTATCGGACCGAACGGTGCGGGGAAGTCGACGACGATCCGATCGCTACTGGGTCTTATTTTTCCGACCTCCGGGAAGGCCAGGGTACTTGGTCTCGATGCCGTAAAGGAGAGTAAAACAATTAAACAACGCGTCGGATATCTTCCCGCCGACGTCGAATATTACGAAAACATGAGCACCCGCGAGTTGCTCCTCTATTCGGCACGCTTTTACGGAGTAGACGCGAAACGCGCAATCGGTGACCTGGCCGAGAGATTCGATGTCGATCTCAAACGGCCGATCAGCGATCTCTCGTCCGGCAATAAGAAGAAAGTATCGATCCTCCAGTGCTTTATTCACAAGCCCGAGCTGATCATCCTCGATGAACCTACAAACGGGCTCGATCCACTCATGCAAAATCGCTTTTATCAACTCGTCAAGCAGGAGCAGGAACGGGGAGCCACGATTTTCTTCTCGAGTCATATTCTCAATGAGGTTGAGCGGGTGTGTGGCCGCGTCGCAGTGGTCAAGGAAGGACGTATAATCGCCACCGAGAATGTGGCGGATCTGCGACGTAAGCATGTAAGCCGGGTACACATTTCGTTTAATGGAAATCCGGCGAGAGCTGATATAGCTGCTTCGGGAATCAGCGACTGGAGCGAAAAAAACGGCGATATATCGTTTCTGTTTACAGGAGATCCGAACGATCTGATTCGCGGGCTTTCGAATCAATCGATTCGATCTATAACGATAGAAGAACCATCGCTCGAAGATGTTTTCATGCACTATTATCAGGACGAAGAGGCGTGATATGAACGTGAATCTTTATGCAAAAGAGCTAAAGAGAAACCTGAAGAAGTTTCTCATCTGGACTATCTCGGTAGTAGCGCTGAATGCGTTTACCGCCGTCATGTATGAATCGATCGCGGGAAACGCCGCGAGTATGGCCACCTTTCTCGAGATGTATCCGGAATCGATTATGAAAGCATTCGGAATGAGCGCGCAGGCGTGGAGCAACGTTCTAGGATTCTATTCGACGTACTTCGTTTTTTATGTCCTCTTGGCCGGAGGTATCTTTGCCGTTTCCTTCGGTATGGACACTATCGCGAGTGAAGAACGACGCCGAACCGCGGAGTTTCTCTATACCCGACCGATGACGCGAACCGAAATATATCTATCAAAAGCCGCAGTAGTATTTACTTATATACTCGGCTTCAATTTGCTGACGTTCTTCTCGGGATGGATTTCGCTCGGCAGTATCGATGAAGCTACATTTTCGATCAGAGATTTGACTATTCTACACACCTACGGCCTTTTGTTTTGCTTCCTGTTCTATGGCGCAGGGCTGTTCGTTGCAACGGTGATTCGCAGGGGTAAGTCATCGACATTTGCCGCGGTAGGTGTCGTTATGTTGATGTACTTTTACGACGCGAT
>CAYLZA010000006.1:0-15783 GCA_964387575.1 uncultured Spirochaetales bacterium
CGATATCGACTTCGATTCCGAGTCCGGGTGCAGTCGGCCGATTTATGTAGCCGTTTTCTATAATGAACGGGTTCTTGAGATAGCCTACGCCGAGATCGCCGCCTGATTCGTCTCCGGGGTGTTCCTGCACGATAAAGTTCGGCGTGCAGCAGTCGAGCTGAATACCGGCGGCAAGGGAGATCGGTCCGAGAGGATTGTGAGGAGCGATATGTGCATAATTCATCTCAGCCATTGCGGCGATTTTTCTCGCCTCGAAGATTCCGCCCGAATGACAGAGATCCGGTTGAAACACGCTGATTGCCCGTGATTCGAGGAGCTCCCGGAATCCCCACCGGGTGAACAGCCGTTCTCCCGTCGCTATCGGGACGGTGACCGATCGGGCGATTTCAACGAGCGCGGCCGGATTGTCGGGAAGACACGGTTCCTCGACGAAGAGCGGATGATACGGCTCGAGTGCTTCGATGAGGCGAACCGCGGTTGCCGGTGATACTCGTCCGTGAAAATCGACTGCAACATCCACATCGTCGCCGACTGTTTCCCGTACCGCCGCGAACCGATCCCGTTGAGCATCGATAAACGCTTTTGTTGCGATCGGATCGACCGGTGCGTGAACCCCGCATTTCATCGCGGTAAATCCCTGATCCACTCGCGCTTTCGCGCGCCCGGCCAGCTCCTCCGGTGTTCCCGCCCCGATCCCTGCGTACATCCTGATCTTCTCGCGAACTGCACCCCCGATCAACTCGTACACCGGCGCGTCGAAGTACTTACCTTTGATGTCCCACAGAGCCTGCTCTATCCCGCTGATCGCGCTCACGAGAATCGGACCGCCTCGATAGAACGTTCCCCGATACATCAGCTGCCACAGCCGTTCGATATTGCGTGGATCCGAACCTATCAGGACCGGTTCGAGCTCGCGCACAGCGGTCTCTACGGTACGAGCACGTCCCTCGATGACCGGCTCACCCCATCCTTCGATTCCTTCATCGGTCAGAATCCTCAAAAAGAGCCAACGCGGTCGTACGTGGTAGGTTTCGAGAGCGGTTATCTTCATTCAATCACTCCGTTTCGCATCCGTCGAGTAAACGTACGGTTCACCATATGCCCGGCTATTGTTACATGTCATGATTTTTATTGTACAGACCGATTGCTGCCGCCGGTTTACTATTAACACAGTGTACGAATCTATACTTGCGGCGATTTCCGTAGGAAGCGTAGAATGAAAAGCACCCAACGCATATCGGACGGAGGTTACGAAAAGTGAATATAGTAGATGCCGACACCCACATTGCTCCGGTCAAAGGCCGATTCGAGGTCGAGAATCTGTTGCGATTTCTCGGCATCGAATAGTAGCTTCGGCAGTTCGGAGAAAAATCATGGTACAAACCCGACCAAACATTCTGCTTGCAATCGCCGACGACTGGGCGTGGCCACATGCCTCAGCCTACGGTTGCACGTTCGTAAACACGCCGACCTTCGATCGAGTCGCACGGGACGGTGCGCTGTTCGAAAACTGCTTTTGCCCCGCCCCTTCATGCAGCCCGTCGCGGGCAGCACTCCTGACAGGAAAAAACCCGTGGCAGCTCGGCGAAGGAGGTAATCTGTGGGGAACGCTTCCGGCGCGGTTTGCGGTGTATCCCGATCTTCTCGAGTCCGCGGGATATCACGTCGGATACACCAATAAAGGATGGGCGCCCGGCAGTATCGAGGCAAGCGGTCGTACGAGAAATCCCGCAGGAGCCGCCTACAACGATAAAAAGAACGAACCACCGACATCGATGATGAACAAAAACGATTACGCGGAAAACTTCAAAGCATTTCTCGCCGCCCGTCCTGCTGGAGCGCCGTTTTGCTTCTGGTACGGTGCTAAGGAACCGCATCGAAAGTATGAGAAGGGCTCCGGTATCCGAGCCGGCAAACGACTCGAGGATGTTCAGGTTCCTCCGTTTCTTCCTGATTGTGAAGAAATCAGAAGCGATTTGCTCGACTACGCGCTCGAAATAGAGTGGTTCGATACCCATCTCGGCAGAATGATCGCAACTATAGAGGAGATGGGAGAGCTCGAGAATACGCTGATTATCGTAACGGGCGACAACGGGATGCCGTTCCCCCGCGCAAAAGCGAACGTATACGAGATCGGTATGCACGTCCCGCTGGCGGTGTGCCGGCCTCAGCGTGTTCCCGGCGGA
This sequence comes from uncultured Spirochaetales bacterium, assembly GCA_964387575.1. Taxonomy (GTDB): domain Bacteria; phylum Spirochaetota; class Spirochaetia; order ARS1246; family ARS1246; genus CAYLZA01. The sequence continues at coordinate 2,187 of CAYLZA010000006.1, forward strand.
AAACGTATCAGCGATTTCCTCACATTTATCGATCTTGCGCCGACCTTTCTCGAAGCCGCGGGATTGTCGGCGGATCTTACCGGTCGTTCGATTCTCGACATTTTGACCGGCGAAGCGGTAACCGACAACGTGGAAACCGACGAAGCACGGAGTAGGGAACAAAACGGGCGCGGTTCGGTGATGGGTAAAGATCGGAGCACCGAAAGCGAGCGTATCGATTCGAGCCGCGACCATGCGATAACCGGTAGGGAACGTCACGCGCATGTGCGACGGGACAACGTCGGTTATCCCTCGAGATGCATCCGTACCGACGAGTGGATATACATACGAAACTTCGAGCCTGATCGATGGCCGGCGGGTGATCCACCGGTGTACGGTGATGTAGATGCATCGCCGTCAAAGCATTATCTGGTTCGACATCGAGACGAAGAAAACGTAAGACGCTATTTTGAGCCGGCGTTTTCAAAAAGACCAGCCGAAGAGCTCTATCGTGTTGCCGACGGATACGGATGTCTCGATAATCTCGCCGAAGACCCGGAGCTGCAAGATATAAAAAACGCCTTATGGAAACGGCTCGAGAACGCGCTAAGAGCACAGGGCGATCCGAGAGTAATGGGTGATGCCGGCTTCGATGAGTATCGGTATTACGGAAACACCCTCGACAGGAACGGGAATCCCGCCTTTACCGGAACCGATGCGCTCCGCGATGAAGGACTGATCGACGAATAAACGCGTGTAGGAACACCATAGCCGTGGGGCCTCGCCTGCAGGACCGACAGCGAACACGATGTTTGAGCCGGCCTGCGTCCCGGTTGGCGGCGTAACGACATCAGTCACAGCGCCCGGCACCTCGACGGTCGGCGGTACCCCGAGATCGTTAGCCCAAGCGGTATCGGTCTCGATTTATTCCTCCGGTTCGGGAATTATCAACACCGGCGACCGCGCTTTTCTAGCGAGCTTTTGGGCGGTGTTCTCGAAGAAGAGCGAATGCAGTCTGCTCCGGCCTTCTCTCCCGATGATAACGAGATCGATCTTTTGCTCGATTGCGGTTTCTACAATCTTTTGACTCGGATTCCCGACCGCGTGAAGCGTGGACCACGATACACCATCCGGGATTCGTGAAAGGTATGATTGCTCTATCCGTCTGTCGATATCCTCTTTTGCTTTCTCGTCTATTTTGTCTACTTCGTAGATATACGATTTCCAGAATTGAGCATTCGGTTCAGGAATGACGTGAAAGATAACCAGCTCGCTTTCCGGATTCCCTTCGGCAATATTGAGTGCGTAGGTAAAGGCGGCATCGGCGTGAACCGAGAAATCGGTGCAGAACAGAATCCGTCTGAAAATGTTTCGATGAGGCATACGCCCTCCTTGATCATCAGGAGATCGCCGGGAGCAGCAGTGTAATCCCGGGAAATATCACCAGCAGGATCGCGGCAACAACGAGCATGAAGAGAAACGGTAAGGAGCCTTTGAAAATCGTCTGTAACGGTATATCCCGTTCGATGCCGCTGACCACATATACATTTACACCGACGGGCGGTGTAATTACTCCCATCTGCGTTACAAGTACAACGATTACTCCGAACCAGACGGGGTCATAGCCGAGATCAATTATAACCGGATAAAATATCGGTATCGTCAACAGGATCAGTGCAAGAGCGTCGATAAAACATCCGGCGAACAGAAAGAAGATGATGATGAGAAACATCACCATCCATCCGGGCAGTGTAAGTCCGGTGAGCCACGAAGCGACCTCGAACGGGATTTGGGAGACCGCGAGAAATCGACCGAATATCACTGCACCGGCCACGATAAAAAATACCATGCTCGACGTACGTACCGTTTCGAAGATGATTCGCTTTATTTTTTCCGGCGACAATTGTCGTTTTACGAACGCCACGACGAGACTTCCCGCCGCGCCGACTGCCGCAGCTTCGATCGGCGTAAAGAGTCCGATGAACATACCACCGATAACGGTAACGAAGAGGAGGACGGTTTCAATCACGTTCCCGAGCGAAAGAAATCGGGTTTTCCAGTCGGATTTCGGGCCCGCCGGACCGAGTGACGGATTCATCAGACAGCGAATAATAATCGCAATACAAAATAATAGCGCTATTATGATTCCTGGAATTATTCCCGCAAGAAAAAGTGAGCCGATAGATTGTTCGGTCATCAGCGCATACACGATAAAAACGACGCTCGGTGGTATGAGCATACCGAGGCTTCCTCCGGAAGCGACGGCACCGCTGGAAATCTCATCCGAGTAGCCGTACCTTCGCATCTCGGGCAGTGCCACCGACGCCATCGTTGCAGCAGTCGCCGGACCTGATCCGCAAATCGCACCGAATCCCGCGCACGCGCCGGTTGTCGCGATCGCAAGACCTCCCGGCAAATGCCCAATCCACGTATAGGCGGCTTTGAATAGCCGTTTACTGATTCCTGCGTGAAACGCCACCTGTCCCATGAACACGAAAAGTGGAATAACCGTGAGGCTGTATGATGAGAACGTGTCGTAAAGATCGGTGACCATCATGCTGAAGGCGGCGTGAGGTGTAACGATGACGGAGAAGCCTACCACCCCGGCGGTTATCATCGCGAAAGCAACCGGCATACTCGTAAAGAGAAGAACGATGAGAACGAGACAGCCGAGTAATCCGATTTGAAGAGGAGTCACGGTTTGATCATCTCCTTTCCGGGGTGAAGCATGTGGTACAGAATAGTGAGAACGACCAGTACCGAATTGAGGCTTATCAGAAACGGAATCCAGAACACCGGTATCAGGAGCGTGGGCATCAGCTCGCCCGATTCGCGCAACGAAATGCCGTAATCGATATTCTTGTAGAAGATGAAGCAGAAGAGCGCGACGGCAATCAAGCGAAACATGGTGTCGAGAACGATTCTGCCGATACGAGAGAATCGCTGATAGAAAAACTCTATGGCGATGTGTCCTTTTACCGCGGTGATGTACGGTAAACCGCAGGAGATGCTGATGACTCCGCAAATACGGACGACATCGTATGCACCGACAACGCCGGAGTCGAATATCCTGAGGATGATGTCGATTACCGTCACCGCGATCATCACGAAGATCGCGCCTCCCGCAATCAGCGCGAATACGCGTATGATCGAGCGCAACACACCGAAAGCGGGTTCGAGCCGGTCAATCGCGGCCCGTCGATTCATCGAGATGTCAGTTTCCGTTGTAGATCATCGAGAAATGATTCCCCGGGAAGACCGTTTTTCTCGGTTGATTCGACGTAATCGGTAAGTACCGGTTGGACCGCGTCGACAAACCGCTGTTTCTCTTCGGCCGTAAGTGTAATGAACTCTTTGTTCAGCTCTCGAACAAATGCATCACCTTCTGCATCGGCCTGATCCCACGCCTTCCCCTGAACATCTATCCACTCGTTGCTTACATCCGTCATGATTTGCCGGAGATCCTCGGGGAGTGATTCCCACTTGTCCTTGTTCATTACGACGAACATAGCGGTGGTATATCCTATCGCCTTTGTGTCGACGACGTAGTCGATAACCTCGCCCTGTTTCCAGCCTTTGAGTGTTTCAATCGGACAGAACGTCGCGTCTACCACGCCTTTTTGAAGTGCATCGTAGGTCTCTCCCTGACTCATCGAAATCGGAACGGCTCCGAGGCTCGATACGATTTTGGCCGAGAGACCGGTCGCCCGGATTTTCAGCGATGAGGCGTCTTCTACCGATCGGACTTCCGTTTTGCTCGCGAGAATGCCCGGGCCGTGCGCATGAAGATACAGAACGTGAACATCATCGAGCTCTTCCGGCTCGTACTCGTTTACCATCTCGTTGGCTACACGCGTCGCAGTCAGCCCGTCGGGATATCCGAGCGGAAGATCGAGCCCTTCGAGAAGCGGAAATCTTCCGCGGGTGTATGCGAAAACGCTCATACCGATATCCGAAATACCGTTTACCACGCCCTCATAACACTGAGGTGCCTTGGTGAGCGTCCCTCCCGGGTACATGGTGATCTTGATTCGCCCGTCCGATCGTTCTTCGATTTCATTCGCCCAGGCTTCCGCCGTCTGGGCCTGAAGATGACTTGACGGAAAGAAGATACTGTAACTCAATTCTACCGTTTTTTTTGCTTCATTTGCTGCGTTGGATTCGTCTTTCCCGGAAGCCGAAAGATTCATACCCACAATAGCGATAAGCATGGCAGCCAGGAGAATAAATGCCGTACGTTTCATGATCCTTCCTCTCTCGATATCGATTCAGAGTTTAGCCTCGGTGCTCGTCGTTTTGCATGTTTCAACTATGACGTTCGTTGCACGTTGCGCACACGTTTTTACCGACGAGGCTTAGAGTATCCGATATGTTCAGCTTGCTCTGTACAGGAAATCGTATACGGCAACCGCCGCTTTTGCAACACATTTTCGTGGATTGCCGGCGCACGTTGATTCGGCTCGGCAAACCGCATATGGTGATTATGGGAGGTTGAAACATATATGGAAAAAATACGATGGGGAATCATCGGGTGCGGTAACGTAACCGAGAAAAAAAGCGGTCCGGGATTGCAGAAAGCGAAGGGATCCGAATTGGTTGCCGTTATGCGAAGAGATGCAGAGAAAGCCCGCGACTATGCTGAACGTCACGGCGTTCCTCGCTGGTATGCAGATGCGGATGAGCTGATTGCCGACAACGACATCGATGCCGTCTATATAGCGACACCGCCGGCCACTCATCGTGAGTATACCGAAAAGGTGGCTGCTGCGGGGAAGCCGGTATATGTGGAAAAACCCATGGCGCTCGATGCCGCTGAAGGCACAGTTATGGTTGAAGCATGCCGCGGTGCGGGCGTAAGTCTGTTTGTCGCATACTATCGCCGAGCCCTTTCGAGATTTCTCAAAGTAAAAGAGCTGATTGAAAACGGAGAAATTGGTGATGTACGAGCCGTGCATGTTACCATTTTGGGACCGGCTTCTCCGGAGGACAGGGAGGAGACCAAACCGTGGCGTGTCGTCCCGGAAATCGCCGGGGGTGGTTACTTTTTTGATCTGGCTTCTCATACGCTCGATTTTCTCGATTTTGCCCTCGGACCTATTGCCGAAGCTCGCGGTTTTGCTCACAACGCTGCGGGGTATTATCCGGCTGAAGACAGCGTAAGCGCAATTTTCCGATTTGAACGGGGCCCACTCGGGAGCGGTCTTTGGTGCTTTGACGCCCACAAACGGGTGGATCAAAATATGATTACCGGAACAAAAGGAACAATACGATTTACCACGCTCACCGAGGAGCCGGTGGAGCTCGAACAAGGCGATTCAGTAAAACGATATGACTTGCCGAATCCGGAGCACGTCCAGCAGCCGCTGATACAGACGGTCGTCGACGATTTGCTCGGTCGAGGTGAATGCCCGAGCACCGGTGAGAGTGCGTTGCGAACAACGCGCATAATGGATGAAATTGTGAAAGAGTATTACTCTTAGCCCGGCTGAGGGCCGGATGGCTCATATTATGATCAATCAACAAGGAGAGCGTATGATTACACAAAAGACATTGAAAAACGTACACATGGCAAGGAGATGCGGCATGGTAATATGGGCGATCTCGTTCTTTTTCATCATCCTTGTATTGGCGGGATGTGCTTCAACACCACCGACGGGAATAGAGCCGGTAGAGCTGGTCGATTCTGTAGATCTCGAGCGTTATATAGGGCTCTGGTATGAGATCGCACGAATCCCGAATCGGTTTGAAAAAAATATTTATGCCCCCACCGCAGAATATACGTTAAGAAATGACGGGAAGATTCGCGTTGTCAACAGCGGATTCAAGGGCGGCCTTGATGGGAAGTACACGGAAGTAATGGGGGTCGCATGGATTCCGGATCCGAATGAACTTGCGGCGCTAAAAGTATCGTTCTTTTGGCCGTTCGCATCAGACTACATGATTATCGGGCTCGATACCGAGAATTACGACTGGGCGGTCGTAGGTAACAATTCACGCGAGTTTCTCTGGTTTCTCGCTCGAACGCATGAGATAGACGAAACGTTGCACCGGAAAATGGAGGAAATAGCTGGTTCGCAAGGTTTTGATATCGAAAGTCTCGACAAAGTTCCACAGAAGCCGCGTTGAGCTGCGATGCTATACGAGTAAAATCTTTCCGAATGCAGCCGTATCCCGCTCCTGATTATCTCTGCCGGTCCAGGAGAGACGTAGCGTTCGATTACCCTCCGAATCATGACTCACGAGAGCGGCGTCGAATCCGACGATATCGGGAATGCTCCGTTCCCCACTGTCGGTCTGACCGTCAGACCGATCGGTAGTTTTCCGGATTTCAGGATTTTCGCTCAGCGCGTTCCAGGGAATAGCGCACTCGAATTGATAGCCGAAATCGGTCAGTTTCATTTCTATCTGTACTTCCGCATCGTTCGATACCGTGACGAAAGGAGATGCGGATTCATCGCTCGGTGGGAAGATCGTTACAAAGAGCACGCCCTCACCGTAGCCCCCAAGACCGATTTTATACGGTTCTCTTGCGTCTACGAAAAATCTGAAATGATCCACCCGAAGCCGACCGACCGGCTGTGAATCGGCGAGCCTTTGCATATCATCCTCGACATCGGCCCAGACATAGAGATGTCGATCGTCGTAGCGCACGGCGAAATCGTACGCGTGTGGTCCGAGCGGTTGTTTCGAGGAATGTGCCGGATGAATCGGCGACGGTACGTGCACCGTCGGAGCATCGGGACGATCCAACGACGATCCGTTCGTTGATGCGCTGGTGCGTCGATGTGCGGAAGTTACTACATATGATAAATGCTCAACCGTATGCGAGCCGTTGAATGTGATAATGGAATCGATGCTGAGTGATTCCATCGGCGGTACCGTTCGAATCTGCAGTTTTTTGTGCCGTCGACCATACCCCTCGAGATTTTTTACTTCAAACTCATATGGCGCTATTTCCTCTTCCCGATGCGATCTGAGCTCGACGTCAACCGACGGGTAAGTTTCATCGGTGAAGTTTTTGATGTTGTATCGCAGGTCAACCGAGAGTAGCCCATCCGACGTCATAGAGCCTTTTCGCAACTCTCCCCAGCCGGCAACCGAGCCGGACCGTTCGTCGAGGAGTGCTACCGCCTCACCGAGCCGTTTCGGTATTTCGAGCTCCTGCGGACAGAGCTCCACGCACTTCCCGCATTGTCTGCAGAGCGCCGCTTTTCCTCCGAGTGCGGCGTACCTCGAACGGGCGTGATCGCTGAGCCCGAACACTCTGTCGAGATTGAGTATCTCGAAATTGGCGGGAATATCGACGGCGTCGGGGCAAGGCATGCAGTAGTTGCATCCGGTGCAGTAAAGACCAGCCAGCTTTTTGCGTTCCTCGATTGCGGCCTCGATTTTTTTATGATCCGCGGCCGTCAGCTCATCGAGGTTTGAGACGGTTTCCACATTTTCCTCGAGCTGTTCCATCGTCGACATTCCCGATAGCGCCACATTGACATTTTCATTCGAGAGGACGAATCGAAGCGCGAGCTCGGGTGTGCTCTTCACTTCTCCCGCAATTTCGTGAGCTTTGCCGGACGGATACCCGAGACGACCGCCGCCGACCGGACCCATGATAACGACACCCTGATTGTGCTCGGCCGCATAGGCGATTCCCTCCTCGAGGCGTTGGTCGAGGAGGTTGTACTGGACGGTGACGGAATCGAACAATCCGGTATCGATGCATCTTTTAAGGCTTTCGAGCGATCCGTGAAAGGAATGACAGATATGGCCGATCATCCCCTGTTCTTTGGCTTTGAGCGCTTCCAGGTACAAACCAGCTTCTCCGGAGACCGCCGTTTCATACCGCTCGAAGTTCATCCCGTGGAAATTGTATATATCGATATAATCAGTCCGTAACCGCTCCAGACTGTCGTTCAGATTTTTCCACCATCCATCTTTGTCCTGTTTATCGTAGTGATGATTCTTGGTCGACAGTACGATTTTATTACGCAATCCTTCCATCGCCTCACCGAGAACCCGCTGACTGTCGCCCGCACAGTATCCGACCGCAGTATCGAAGTAGGTCACGCCGAGCTCGACCGCACGACGGAGCATCGGTATGGCAAGATCACGATCGACTTCTTTGTCGGTCTTCATAGGAAAACGCATACACCCGAAACCGAGCCTTGATACGGTGAGTCCGGTTTTTCCTAGTGTCGTATACTGCATGAGAACAACTCCTTTGAATCTCCGGTGCGTCGAAAATTGTGGAATCGGAAATCCGCGTCGTTATTACACGGTCTCGTACAATTCCCCCGGCATACTACCGCCATGTGCGACATGTACCGAATCACGCCACTTTCTCTGCAAAATTATATTTGGATTTATCTACTATGATCAGGATATCATAGACGCGACCGGATGAATACCGTCGGGATCGTACCGAGAGACGGTGTTCGAGGACCGGTTATTTTTGCGTAGTGTAGATTTGTACTATATTTGTCTTGTATATATGTACTTGAGCGTTTTGGAGCAAAATAAGCAGAAGCATTATGAACATTCGGAAAATCGCGGAGATAATCGAGAATCGGCTGATTCTCACCCGATTGCAACCATCACATATACGGGAAAGACTGCTGCAGGGCATCCTATGGGTGCTCGCTATCGTAGGGGGACCGGCGCTATTGGTTGCCGCTATCGAGGCTGTGTCGTTTGATCAGACGAGCGCACTCGTAACATATGTTGCCTTGTATCTTCCGGTTGCAGTGTCCGCTTTTTTCCCTAAACGTATTCCCTATAGTATACGTTCCGTCGTGTTGCTCGCGGCGTTGTTGATCCTCGCCGGGCACAACTTTCTTCTTTGGGGTCTGGCGGGTGTCGCAATACCCACATTGCTTGTTGCATGTGTGCTCGGAACTATGTTGCTCGGATTTCGTGGTGGTCTGATTACTCTGTGTGTTTGCATTATTCCGATGATTGTTACCGGGACTCTTATGAGCACCGGTATGGTCGCAGTTATCGTCGATGTACGCACGATGTCCGAAAAACCGGTATCGTGGGTGACTGCCGGGCTCGTCGTAGTGCTTTTCGGCGGCGTAATGGTCGTTGCATCGGGGTTTATTCAACGAAATCTACTGGCCGCACTAGACGAGGCGAAAGCGAATGCCGATAAACTCAGCCAAACGATAGACCAACTCAATCATCGGGTAGAATTGGAACGTCTCGTCGGCGATATATCGAGTCGGTTCGTCGGAATGCCCGCAGAAAACGTTGAAGATGCGATTCGCGATAGCTTTGCAGAGTTGGCGGTGCCGTTCATGGCCGAATATATCTCAATTGTGATGACGGAATGGCCGGAATCGATTGGACCGGGTTATATCGAGTGGAACAAACCGGGGGCGAATATCGCAAATCCACCGCTTAGTTCCAGTCTCCGATCGGCTGAATGGGCACTGACCCGACTGGGTGGCAACGACTGGGCTGATTTAGCTGAAGGGAATTTTGACGAATCGGCACCGGGATATCCGTCTGTGCTTATCCTGTCGCTTCGTGCCGATAAACAGCGTCGAGGAGCATTGATCATTGCGACGAGCACACCCGGCCATTCATGGCCAGAGACGGATATCACGATTCTGGATTTGATTGCCAATACATACGCACATGCGATACACGCCGTGCGAGTAGAAATCGAATCACGGGAGGTTTCCCGACAGCTCGAACACGCGCAGCGGCTCGAATCGGTAGGGCGTCTTGCCGGAGGTATTGCGCATGATTTCAATAATCTGCTAATGGTGATTGTTGGGAATACCGAATTGGCGCTCGGAAATATCCGGACCGACACTCACGCTATCGAAAACATCAATGAAATTGCGGTATGTGCCGATCGTGCCGCAACGTTGACTGCGCAACTTCTCGCATATAGCAGAGCCCAAACACTTCAGCCGAAAAATATCCTGGTCAATGAAGTAGTGAGTGACGTTGGACGGATGCTGGAACGAATAATCGGAGAGAACATTGAAGTCGTTTTGGAATTGAGTTCCGATACGGGAAGCATATGTGTGGACCGAGGCAAGCTTGAGCAAATAATCATGAACCTTGCTACAAACGCGAAGGACGCAATGCCCGAGGGCGGACGATTGCGAATTGAAACCCGTCCCGTCGAGCTCAACGACGAATACTGTAGGTATCATCCCGAAGCTACACCGGGTCGATATGTTTTGATTTCGGTGAGTGATACCGGAGTCGGGATGGCGGCGGAAGTTCTCGAAAAGGTGTTCGATCCGTTTTTCACAACTAAAGAGCAAGGGAAAGGGACGGGGCTGGGGCTTGCGTCGGTCTACGGCACGGTACGACAGAGCGGGGGTATGATCAATGCATACAGTGAGGTGGGACTCGGTACCACCTTTTCTATCTATATGCCTGCTACTTCGGGTATTGAAGAGCTTGATTCCAGTTCCGAAAAAGAGGACGTGTCGGCTCGCGGAAAAGAAACGGCTTTCGTCGTCGATGATGATGCATCGGTACGTGAATTACTGGTGAAGGCGTTACTCGGATACGGGTATGATGTATTGCAGGCCGGTAATGGTGAAGAGGCACTGGCGGTTATTGCTCAGCCGGAATCTCCGGATATCGATATATTGATAACCGATCTCGTTATGCCGTCGATGGGTGGGAGAGAGCTCGCAAGCGAGCTCGAAAAAATAATGCCTGACGTCAGAGTGGTATATGTTTCCGGCTACTCCGAGTCGACGTTGCGGGAGAATATCGTTTCCAACGAGCGAACGAGATTACTCCAAAAGCCCTTCTCTCCAGCGGCAATTGTCCGCATTGTTCGGGAGCTTCTCGACCAGGAATGAGTGCCGTTATAGCAGACTCTTCACATGTCGCTCGAGCTGCTCGTGCACTTCGGTTTTTGGTACCGACGCCCCACTTTTTGCCAGTCGCGACATATCGTATATCCTGTGACACAAAAACGTCGCCAATTCGGGTTTGTCGTTGAGGGTACGGGTAACCGGCACCTCTTCGATCTTCACGGCGACACCGAGAATCTCCCCAATTATCTCGTAGTATTTTCGCGATTCTACGATCTCCGGTCCGACTGTATTCATGATACTTTGCAGCGTTCCCGGATTTCCGGGGATCGAGAGGATCGTGTCGGCAAGATCCCGAGCGAAAATCGGTTGCTGGAGGTATATTCCTTCGCCTGCCAACGCAAGAGGCTCGCCGTTTTTTATCGTATCGATGAGCTTCGGATCCCGTCCGTGAAGCGGAAGACACCCGAGGCGCGAACCGGGGCCGGTGATATGGCACGGTCGCAGGATCGTCCAGTTTTTCCGGTCGGACGTCTCGAATATGAGCTCACATTTACGTTTGTTGCCGCCGTATCCCCAATCGATATACGCATCTGCGTCCTCAGGTTGCGGGAACCTCCGTCGAGAAGGCTCGTAGACGAAATCGGTGGAGATGAAAACAACATGATCGGATTTCGGTGCAACGATGTCGATATCCTGCCGCGCATCGTGGGGCGTATAGCCGATCGAATCCACTGCGAGATCCCAATGGGTATCTGCTTCATCTATTGCGTGAGCGAACGATGCGTCGTCTGAACGGTCGGCGATAAGCAATCGAACACCGTCGGGTGCTTTCCGCTTCCCGCGAGTGACGATCGTAACCGAGTGTCCCAGATCCCGGGCACGTCGAGCGAGCGTGCCGCTTACGAAACCGCTTCCGCCGATTACCAGTAATTCCATCAGCAAATAGTATACTTATATCGCCGAACGGGTAAACGTGTGAAAACCCGATCCGATGTCATCGATGACGATTGAACCGTCGCGCATCGAATCGCCGCGAGCCGGATTGCGGTAAAAAGGGCGCCCGTACACCGGTCGACCGTCAACATAGACTGTACGGTTGTCGCCGTTATTCATCGGAAGCACAACCCGGGTCGATGTATTTGCAGGCGTATGTGTTTCCATATGAAACGTATGGTTCGAGTCTTTCGTTATCGCAACTTCTACGGGGCCTCTTATAGTCGGAACCTTTGCCTGGACAAAATTGAGAGAACCCAGCCGCGGCTCTATCATTATATCTGCGAAACCTGGAGTGAGTGGTCGAATCCCGACAATATAGCGTGGTATGAGATTGGCGGGCGCAGCTCCCCATGCATGATTCCAGTCCTGATTCGGCTTGAACCGATCATCCCACGCTTCGAGTGACACCGTACTGTCCAGATCGTATATCCAGTGCGCCCAGCTTCGTTCTCCTGTTGCGGTCAAGAGTGAAAGCGCGTAATCAGTTTCTCCGGCTTTGAACAAACCTTCGAGCAGAAACTGCGCAGCATACACGCTGCACGCCATTCCCTTGTTTTTCAGAAAGTCCACGACTGTACGGGTTATTTCGGTAGGGATCAGATCGAATGCGAGAGGAAAGAGATTTGCATGAATCGATGAGTGTCTGCTTCCTTCTCCATCCACGAACAATCCTCTATCGGTATCAACCATCGTCTGCAACAACGCCTGCCGGGTACGAGCCGATGCATCGTAGTAGAAGCTGCATTCTTCCGACGTTCCGACCAGTGCGGCGATTTTTGACATAATCGACAGAACATGTGCGTGATAGGCGTTAGCCACCGTGTTGTATGGCCGAATATCGTAATTGTCCCTTTCGCATTGCGGCCAATCAATGAGATACCGTAGCGTCCAGTTCCTGTATCCGTGTATGCTTTTGAGCAGCTCTTCGGTTACGTGCTCGTCGTCTACGCTGAGCAGCCCGTCCTCACGCTCGAGTGCCGTAAGAGCTTTGTGCTTCAGATCTGAGTAGCATCGCTTCAGAGAAGAAGGATCACCGGTATACTCATAGTCCGCCCATGCGAGCATAACCGAGAACATTATCCATTCCACGGGCCAGTTCGGGTGTGAGATGAGATACTCGTGAGTGCGACGGGCCATGGCGTACTCCCGATCGCAGCAATAGTGACCGAGCTGGTTTATATATGCATCCGCTTCATACGGAATTCGTTCTCGGTCTCCGTCGACATACATCCCGAGAAAGCTCGTAGCTTTCATTGAATAGCGACACATCTCCCACACATCGTTGAGCACGGGCGAAGAGCTTACGAATTCCGCCGCACTATCGTCGAACGGGTAATGAGCCGAAACGCGGCAAATATCCTCCTTCCTTATTTCGCGATATCCGCCGGTCGTTCCTTCGGATATCACGATTTCACAGTACCGAAACGGCAGCACCTCTCCGATATCGTCCGGCATAAGCAACGCCGGCGGATGTCCGTCATCACGTTCGGTCGTCGTATTTCGCTTGTCCGGCGGAATCGGTAGCGTGTACTCGTGCGTACCCGCTTGCGCTTCCAGCGTCACTTCGCGATATCGTCTCGATCCCCCCGGATCACGGTGGACGCCGAACCGTCCGTATCGAACCTCTCCGAGTCGAAACAGGAGGGAACATGGTGATGCACAGCTCAAGCGAACACGCACGGTCCCGAATACAGCGTGACCGAAATCGACGAATGTAACGCCGTTCTCGAGGTGAACGAGAGACACCGGTCGTTCATCGGTTTGAACGACCGACTGAGCGGTGGCATCTGCCGATTCGCTGTTCAATTCTTTGGGGGTTCCATGGGAGATCG
>CAYLZA010000007.1:0-15445 GCA_964387575.1 uncultured Spirochaetales bacterium
GGAACCTTCATCAGCGTCACCAGATCGATATCGACTACATAGCCCCGTCCGTGCTCGCTGCCGTATCCCGCGGAGAAACTCGCACCGACATCGAACAATCCGTCGTGCTCCTTGTTCGATGTAATACCCCGTTTCGGACGTGCCGGATGAAGCGGGAAAAGAGATCCGTATTTTGATTCGAGCTCGTCGTCGATTTCGTCGAATACCGACTTCAGCCTCCGCTCCCAACGGATAAGGTCTTTTGATTCCATGCTTTTATCCGAAACCGTTATAACCGACACATGCAAAGCCGACGCAGGTAAACTCCGATCCGTAAACTCGGTCGGTTACCAACGTACCTCCCAAACTACCGGCTCCTCACTCAACAGCACGTCTGCGGTTCTGAGCGACAACCGGGCGTCGTTCCCGTCGATGTCACCACGGTTTGCGGAATCGATTTCGCCGGGTGCGGTTAGCGAAAGCTCTACTGCATATCCGGAGTAGAATGACTCGATCATTTGAACGGTCTGTGAGTCCGCAGCCTCTTCGAGTCCTTCGTAGAGACGGTATGAAAATACCTGCTCACCGTCGGCGGCTTCGACGGAAACGTTCTGATCCGCAAGACTCTCGAAAATCGATATCAATCCCTCTAAAGAGTCGAAGCTCAGCTCAGCCTCTACGACGAAATTCTCGGTATCATCGGAGCGACTAAAGCTGTCGAGCGAAACACCTTCGATGTTATCCACCCCGTTTCGAAAACGCTCTTCCCGGATCGGTATCGATGCACCGGAAGGTGTGTTACCGAGATTGGTTATCAGCTTGGAAATACGATAAGTCATCGAAACCGTACCGCTTCCGTCTTCCTGTATGACGATCTCCGTCACCGTTGCGAGACATCCGCTCAGCAACAACACCGCGACAAGTACGATAATCCCAAAAATCTTCTTTGCTATCATGTGCACATTTCCATTATACCAGATTTGAATTGCTGTAATCTATCTCGGCGAGAGTCGGCGCAGGAAATTCGGGTGTACGAATACCGTGCCGGCTTCCTTAAGCTATTTGATTTTCACTATCGTCTTGCCGAAGCCGCCTTGCTCCGGATCTGCGAAACGAAAATCCGTAACCGAATCCGATGTTTCGAGATAATCGTGAATTCCACGTTTGAGTATACCTTCTCCGTGACCGTGAATTATCTCGAACTCGTGCATATTAGCGATTAACGCCTTGTCGATCTGACGCGAAACCGCATCCACTGCTTCCTCGAGCCTCTCTCCGCGCACATCGAGCTGATACGACGGCTTCTCCGCGAGCGTGGACCTGGAAACTGATATCTGCGGCTTTTTATTGCTCTTTTCAGCGACGCCGCGGATTTCGTACTCAGGCACGGTGATTTTCAGCTTGTCGGTTGCGATCAACCAGTACCCCTTCTTCGCTTTACGAACCACGGTTCCCCGCTGTTTCGATTTTCCGACATAGACATCCATCCCGGGCTCTATCGTTTCTACCGGCGTAAGCTCCTGCTTTTTCTCGAGTATCTGTTCCCGCTGACGTTCAGCCGTTTTTTCCATGTTCCCGATGTACTCTTTGACTTCACGTGTTTTCTCCCTGTCCACGCCCTCGCTTTTCAAATCGCGAACGAGATTCTCGAGTTTGCTTCTATACTCTTCTATCTGTTTTGTCAGCTCCCGGTATCCTTGCGATTGCAGCTCCACCTCCCGTTGCTTTACCCGCAGCGCGTGGAGATCGGTTTCGCGTAGTTTTTTGTTCAGCTCGTTCTTTTGCTGTTCGAGATCCGATTCCTGTTGTTCGAGCTCGTGCTGTTTTTCGGATATCGATCGGATGATCGAGGAAATATCGGTACTATGCTCATCCATATACCGTTCGGATTTCTCTATTATGTTACGACCGATCCCGCTCGAGGCGGCGATGTCAAAAGCATGGCTTTCGCCCGGAAGCCCCATGACCACTCGATAGGTCGGTTTGTGTGTCTCCGTGTCGAACGCTACCGATGCATTTACCGCCTCTTCTCTCGAATACCCGAAGTTTTTGAGAACGCCATGATGTGTCGTTACGACAACCGTAGCGTTTTTTTCGATAAAGCTGTCGAGTATCGCCATCGCTATCGCCGAACCTTCCTCGGGATCGGTTCCCGAACCGAGCTCGTCGAGAAGGACGAGGGAATCGCGATTCGCCCGCTCTATGAAGCGACCAATGTTGCTCATATGGCCGGAAAATGTGGAAAGCGATTCCTGTATCGACTGTTCGTCGCCGATATCCGCGTAAACCGAATCAAAACGATCGATAGCGGACCATTCACTTGCGGGGATCGGCAAGCCGAACTGATTCATCAGAACGAAGAGACCGATCGTCTTGAGCGCGACGGTCTTTCCGCCGGCGTTCGGTCCGGTAACAACGAGGATTCGTTTTCCTTCGGGCATCTCCAGATCGATCGGAACCGCACGGTTGCCGAGAAGCGGGTGTCTCGCCTGTTTGAGCCTGACTCCGGCGCCGAGTGATTCGGGTGCTACGCATTGATGGAGATGAGAGTAGCGTGCTCGCGCGTACAGCGTATCGAGCCATGCAACAAGATCGATAGTCAGCCTGATCTCATCGAGATGCGCCCGGACCGAGCGTGTACATGTTCTGAGAATTTTCGCCGCTTCAGCTCTGTACTCGTGCTCGAGGAGAAAGACAGCATTGTTTCTCTCGACAATATCCTCTGGTTCGATGTAAACGGTGGCACCCGATGGAGAAACATCCCGGACAATTCCTCGGACTCCGCCGCGACGATCGGCCTTCATCGGAAGCACGGTACGACCGTCACGCTCGGTCGGAACATCGGTCTGCCACAACTCCTGCTTTTCATGTAAATATGCGTTTGCACGCGAAGAGACCGCAGCCTTCGATTCTTTGAGACGACGAATTATTGACGAGATGCCGGGAAGTGATTCTCGAACCAATCCGTCGTCATCTATATAGTGACGAACCTCACGTATCACCTCAGAAAGATCCGGCATCTCAGCAAGGTCATCCTCGAGAGTGGAATGTGTCTTCTCATCAGCTGTCTGCAGTGCAAAGTTTGCAAAACGCTTCGCGGAGGAGAGGAAGTATGCGATGTCTCGAAGCGTAGAGCCTTCGAGCGATGTTCCCTCTTTCACGACACCTTCAAACGCTCCGGTAATTGCCGGAAACGCAAGGTCGGGGGTTTCGTCTCCCGATTCCATAATTCTGCGGAGATCGTGAACTTTCGCGTGAACTCGATCGATTTCCTCATCGCTTTGGTAGAACGGTTGTTCGAACAGCAGACGAGCTCCCTCTTCGCTGTAGCAATAAGCGGCGACTTCCTCGAGCACGAAGTCGAATTCGAGGATCTCACGCGTATGAGGATCGACTGCGAATGTGTGTTTTTCGACGTTGTTATCGCTCATCATTTCCACCGTTCCTCATGCTTGACGTTAGGCATGATTACCACTTACCACATTCATCCGGCCGAGTGATTTCAGGTAGCCCGCAACCGGCCCGCATCCGTGCTCAACAGTCCTGCGAACTCGATGTGAAACAAACGGGCAAAACGCCTGTAACGTTCCGCGGTTTTCCCGGAGGAGGTCGTATAGAGTTTTGCGGTCGGTGTCTTCGGCCCGGATATTTCGAGATTCTTCACAATTTTCATTACCTGTTTACCTACACCTTCGCGCGAATCAATAATCTCGATCGCGTTTCCGAGAATCTCACGGAGATCATCCTCGATGAAGGTAAAATGCGTGCATCCGAGCACCAACCGGTCTATTTTTTTGAACGCTCCGATCGACGCACGCAAGAGCTCCCGCCGTTCCTCCTTCGTCGAATCGAGATATCGATGTTCGATAAAATCGACCATCGATCCGTCTCCGATCGACTCCACGTAACAATTCGACGCGAAGTTGCGAATCAATTCTCTTGTGTATTCCTCGTTTACGGTCCGCTCCGTTGCGAGTAATCCGATCGACCGTTTCCGGTCTCCGCCCTCGTCTATTTTCCCCGCAGGTTTTACCGCCGGAACTACTCCGACAAACGGCACCGAGAAACGGCTTCGAAGCGCCGAGAGCGCAGCTACCGATGCGGTATTACACGCAACGACAATGAGTCTCGGGGAAAAGCTATCGATGATTGCTTCGGTAGTCGCTAAAACGATTTCCTCGAGACTCTCCGCGCTTTTCTCGCCATACGGGAAATGCGCCGAATCGGCCACATACACATATGATTCCGCCGGGAGTCGCGATCGAACCCATTCGAGATATGGTAATCCACCGACCCCCGAATCGAGAAACGCGATCGGCGCCTCAGTCGATTTCATGAAGCTTCATTCAGTCACCAAACAGTTTATCAAACGAGTCACGGGCGTTCTGCTTCGAGCCCGATCTCCCGATACCTTGTCCGCCGATATGCGCCGGCTGAAAATAATCACAAAAGTTTGCCCGGTCCTTTTCCCGAACCGGTTCAGGAATCGTCTCTTTGCAATCCCAATGCGCTCCAGGTGAATAAAACCGGCAATTGAGGCACACCTTTACCTCTTTGCCACAGGTCGGACATACGGTTGTTCGATAAATCATATCAAACTCCATCGGGGAGCCGCACGAGTGGCACTTCAGCATACGGGAATATACCATGCGGAAAAAGTCGTTTACAATACAAACGAGGATCAACGAAGCCACCGAGCCAAAAATGTGAGGTTGTATGTTTTTTTACACGCAATGCACGTATGAAGGGTGCACTCGCAAGGCCGTTAACGATAATGACCGATGTTTTACTCACATTGAAAACAAAAAGGAGTATCGGGATCGATGTATCGAGCAGCTGAAACGCGAATCGTACTTCGGCCCGCTGGTGCTTCCACAGATGGAGCTTTCCTCGCTCAATCTACGAAACAAAGAGTTTCACGGCTGTACGTTTTCTCATACGGTTTTTTCCGATGTGGATTTCTCCGAATCGGTATTTCGACTCTGTTTTTTTGATTTCTCCGCTTTTTTGAACTGTAAATTCGAGTCAACCGATATGAAGTATTCCGTATTCGCAGGATCGAGCATAAGCGCGTGCAGTTTTGCCGGCTCCGACATCCTTCATTGCAACTTCAACGGCATCGACGCAACGAATTCGTCGTTTAACGATTCAGATCTTTACTTTTCGAGCTTCATCGGTTCACGGATGAAAAACACGAGCTTTGTCGACTGCAATTTAAAAAAAGTGGGATTTGGACATACACGCCGCACAAACGTATCATTCAAATATTCGAATTATGAAGAAGCGGATTACTCGGAGGAGGGATAACCGTGCAGGTTTTTTTTCACTTTTCCGTAGCCGGATTTTCCAACTCGTATCTACTCGGCCCCGAAGATGGTGGTGAAGCTCTTCTGATCGATCCGGGGGTTATGGACGTTCAGCTCCTCAAGCTTATAGAAAACAATCACTTTTACGTTAAATCGGTTTTGATCACTCATGCTCATGAGTCCCACACGAGCGGATTAAAAACACTACTCAAGGTGTACGATGCCGAAATCTATGCGGGTACCGATCAGATTCTCGATTTCAATTGCCGTAATCTGAGCGGTACGTCACAGATCGATATTAACGGGTACTCGATACGAGTAATCCCGATTGCCGGCCACTCGACGGATTCACTGGTATTCCTGATCGGTTCGATGCTCTTTACCGGTGATGTGCTCGGTGCCGGTCGGGTCGGATCAGCACCGAACCAGTACGCAAAGCTTATACTCAGAACGTCGATTAAAGACGAGCTGTTCTCACTTCCAGCGGATTATGCGGTATTTCCGGGTCACGGTCCTCCGACGACACTGGAAGCCGAACGGGCGATCAATCCCGCTCTCCTCGAGAAATAAGCGAGGCCTTTTTCAACACATTCCGATATGTTTCGGGGAACGGCGCACGGAATTCCCGAGGGATATCCTCACCGGGCAAGCGTATCGTCAAACAGTAGGCGTGAAGCATCAGCGGTGAATCCGGGAATCGGGCGTCCGGGCGGCTGTAGACCGGATCGCCGAGTATAGGATGCCCGAGTGACTTGAGATGCACTCTGAGTTGATGTGTCCGGCCGGTGATCGGCGTCAGAGACAAAAACGTGTAATCTCCATAGACGGCGAGCCGTCGAATCTCGGTTACTGCCTTTTTCCCGGTCGAATCGGAGGTGGTAAACCGCTTTCTATTCCGCGGATCACGAATCAGGTTTTTGGAAACCGTTTGATCTCTCGGACCGACGATCCCTTTAACCAGCGCGTAATATGTTTTTGATACCTTTTTGCGTTTGAACTGGGCTGCAAGATAGCGATGAGCATCGGTGTTTTTAGCGGCGATGATAACGCCGGATGTATCCTTGTCCAATCGATGGACGATTCCCGGTCTCGTCGAATGACCGAATTCATTTTTCAGCGATACACAGTGATACAGCAGTCCCTGAACAAGCGTGCCCGTATAATTTCCCGCCGCGGGATGGACGACCATTCCCGCAGGCTTATGGACAACTATGACGGATTCGTTCTCAAAAATGATATCGAGCGGAATCGGTTCCGCTCGAAAACTCGGAGCCGGCGCTTCCTCTTCCCAGTACACCTCTATCCGGTCTCCGACCGAAATACGTTTGGAGTATTTTGCTTCCTGTCCGTTTATCACAGCGCGAACATCGTGTTTCGAAAACCGGCTCCGCGGCACTACCGATAGATACGAAGCGACATACTGATCTACCCTGATACCCTCTGCCGTAGAATCGGAGACTATGGATTCAATTCTGTTCATTACAGTAATTCGGACTCACTCACTTTCCGGTTCGGTCCGGTCTTCACGACTCCCCGATTCGACGGTATCTCCGTTTTCATCCTCCGTGTCGTCACGAAAAAGCTTTTCGATAATAAAATCGGCAATCGATACACCTATCGCCAACCCGACACCGGAAATCAGCAACCACTTCTTTTCCGTATCGTCATAACTCCCGAATTCGCTCCCGCCGATCGCGGTTCCCTGATGTACGAGACTCTTCAATGCCCTGAATCCTTCATATGCCACCGTCGAACCGAGAATCGTAAGCGGAATCGCGCCGAAAAACACTACTTCCGCCCTGCGTAAATCGAGCGCCCACTGGGGAAACTCCGATTCTTCGTACGGCTCGTATTCGTCGTCGGTCTGCTGGGCGTAGAGAAAGGGCGTTTGCACGATAATAACGGATAAAACGATGCCCGAGATAATTCGTTTCATTTTCAACCGCTTCTGTGGCCGAACAGTGCGGTTCCTATTCGAACCCGTGTAGCTCCCTCTTCAATAGCCGTTTCAAAATCAGAGGACATTCCCATCGAAAGCGTATCAAACAGGTCGAGCTCATACCGGTTTTTTGTTTGTTCGTGGAGATCACGCAAATACGAGAACGCTTTTCTGAGAGTAGCGTCGTCGTCCGTAAATGGTGCAATCGTCATCAATCCGCGAAGCGTGGCCCTATCGTTCTTGATCACCTCGTCTACGAGCGAGTAAAGCTCCTCATCACCAGGTACTCCGTATTTGCTTGATTCGTGAGAAGTGTTTACTTCAATAAGAACGTCGATCGGCTCGTTTTCGGGCAAGCGAGTGGTGACGGCGTTGAGCGTGGAAATTTTGTCGATCGATTCGATGCAATCGAAAAGGCCGACCGCCAACTTCGCCTTGTTTCGCTGCAGATGACCTACGAGATGGAGCGTGAGATCGTTCGGAAGCTCATCGTATTTTCGTACCGCCTCCTGAACACGATTCTCGCCGAAAAGCCGGATACCAGTATCGTATGCAGACCGGATCGTCTCCACCGTATGTGTCTTTGTTACGGCCATAATCTCCACATCTTCGGGAGAACGACCGGATTTCCGAGCCGCGTTCCCGACTCGTTCACGGATCTCGGCATAGGCGGTTTCGATTGTTTTCATGAGAACATATCGTATCACGTACATTTTATTGCTTAAAGCTGATCTCGGCGGCCACGGATCGACGCGCGAAAGCACCGGTCAAATCGAGCACGGCCGTAGCTTGACATTTCTCGAACGCGGAACTAAGTTGAGCTTCAGAAATCAATTATCCGGATGGAATGAAATGAGTGATAAACTCTGGTCCTCACGCCAGAACTCCACATGGAGAAATAAGGTCGGTTTGGCGGAGATGTTGAAGGGCGGCGTTATCATGGACGTCACCGATGCTTCGCAGGCGACAATTGCCGAAAACGCGGGCGCTGCGGCGGTCATGGCGCTCGAGCGGGTGCCGGCGGACATACGCGCACAGGGTGGTGTCGCCCGAATGTCCGACCCGACGAAGATTCTGGAGATTCAAAAGGCGGTCTCGATACCGGTAATGGCGAAATGCCGAATCGGACACTTCGTTGAAGCGCAGATACTCCAGGCGCTCAAGGTCGATTTTATCGACGAGAGTGAAGTTCTTACCCCGGCAGACGACAGATTCCACGTCAATAAGGGCGAGTTCGATGTACCGTTTGTCTGCGGATGCCGGGATCTCGGCGAAGCCTTGAGAAGGGTGGGAGAAGGTGCCGCTCTGATCAGGACGAAGGGCGAAGCGGGCACCGGAAACATCATAGAGGCGGTTCGTCATATGCGAAGCGTCATGGATGGGATCAGGCACCTCCAGTCTCTACCGGAAGAGGAGCTCATGAGCGAAGCCAAGAATCTCGGGGCGCCTTACGAGCTGGTAATAGAAATAGCGAGAACCGGACGTCTCCCGGTTCCGAATTTCTCGGCCGGAGGCATCGCTACACCTGCGGACGCGGCGCTTATGATGCAGCTCGGGGCGGAGTCGGTTTTCGTCGGCTCAGGTATCTTCAAAGCCAATGTTCCCGAAAAACGGGCGAAAGCAATTGTGGAGGCTGCAACCTACTACAACCAGCCCGATAAGCTCGCGGAGATTTCAAAGGGGCTTGGTGAAGCGATGTCCGGAATCGATATCGGCGATATCGAAGAGTCGCAACTTCTCGCAACTCGCGGTTGGTAGTCGCATCGCACACGAATGAAATCCATAGGTATACTCGCGTTCCAGGGGGATTACTCCAAGCATGCCCTCATGCTCAAAGGGCTCGGTGTCTTACCGAAGCTCGTACGAAACCCGGAAGACCTTGAAGATGCCGACGGGATCATCATACCGGGTGGCGAAAGCACGACGATCGGAAAGCTCATGACAAACTTCGGGGTACGAGAGCCTCTCAGAAAAAGGATTGAATCAGGAATGCCGGTTTTCGGGACCTGTGCAGGGATGATTCTGCTTTCAAGAGGGGATCAGGACAAAAACCAGCATCGGCTTTCGGTGCTCGATATATCGGTTGAACGCAACGCTTACGGAAGACAGGTAGACAGTTTCGAAGCGGATATCGATATACGGGAATTGGGTGCTGTTCCGTACCGTGGAGTCTTCATCCGTGCCCCCAAGGTCGTAGGATGCGGCAAAAACGTAGAAGTCCTTGCTCGATTCGAGGATTCTCCCGTTTTCGTGAAACAAGACAATATTCTCGCGGCGAGTTTTCATCCCGAGCTTACGCGCGATACACGAATACATCGTATGTTTATTTCGCTATTGAATAGAGGACACCTATAGATCCGTTATGTCGCATCTCCCATGGAGAATGAGCTCATAACCCGCCGAATCTGCTCGCCCGAGGGCGCTTCCCTCTGAAACTTCCCGGTTATGCTCTCATACGCTGCATGTCCGGAGAGCTTTTTCCACTCCTCCTGCACCTCACCCAAACCTTCTCTTTTCAACTGTTCGAGCTCGATCCCAGCTTCCTTCCGCGTTTCGGGATCAGCAAAGTCGATGATTTTCGACAGAAACATCAGTTCTTTATCACTCAGCTCGATTTCCCATCCGCCGCGTTTCTTTTTTGCTTTCATTGTACACCTCGTTTGATTTCGGCAAGCCGGCGCCCATTATGCGTTGGAGATCGTCTTGTCCGGTGAGCAACATTCGTTCGATCCGCCCGCAGGCAAAGGAGCAGGTTTATTATGTTCGATGTGTCTGGGCGATGACGGACTCGAACCATCGACTTCTTGCTTGTAAGGCAAGCGCTCTAACCAACTGAGCTAATCGCCCGATGCAAAGAGAAATTACCACCGTTCCCGTAATTGGTCAACGCGCATTTCGGGTTCTCGAGCGAGCACGGAGGGCCGTGCTTCGGCGCGCGAGCAACCGATTGAGGCGGCACCTATTTGATTTCTATCCGCTTTTATCGGTATTCTCATTGTGATACTATCCATCGATAATTTCTGACAGGACGTATACCGGAATGAACCTAAACAACTTGCGAAATATCGGTATCATCGCGCATATAGACGCGGGTAAAACTACGACGACCGAACGCATTCTTTATTACACGGGAAAGAGCCATCGAATCGGCGAAGTGGACGACGGCGAGGCCACGATCGACTGGATGTCCCAGGAGCAGAATCGGGGTATCACGATCACTTCGGCGGCTACGACATGCTTCTGGCGCGACGCGACAATCAATATTATCGATACACCGGGGCACGTGGATTTTACGGCAGAGGTTGAACGGTCACTACGGGTTCTCGACGGCGCCGTAGGGGTATTCTGCGCAGTCGGAGGCGTAGAGCCGCAATCCGAAACAGTGTGGCATCAATCCGATCGATACAAGGTACCGCGAATTGCTTACATAAATAAGATGGATCGGGTCGGCGCTGATTTTTACGCCGTAAAAGAAGAGATCGATGAGAAGCTCCACGCCAACCCCGTAGCGCTTCAGATTCCAATCGGCAAGGAGAGCGACTTTTCGGGTATCATCGATTTGATCACTATGGAGGAGATTTACTGGAAGAGCGAAACGACCGGCGCAGAGCTCGAGCGTTTTCCGATTGAAGATGAACGAAGAAGCATAGCAGAAGAGTGGCGGGATTATCTCGTGGATGCGCTTTCGCACCATTCCGATGAGATTACCGAGCTTTATCTCGACGGCAAAGCGATACCGGTTGATCTGATTCGTACCGTCGTTCGTGAGCAAACGATTGCCGGAACAATCACTCCGCTCATGTGCGGATCTTCGCTCAAAAACATCGGAGTGCAGCCGCTTCTCGATGCGGTTGTCGACTATCTTCCCTCACCGCTCCAGGTGCCGCCGATCCATGGAATCGATCCTAAAACTGAAGAAACGATTCCGGTTGAAGTCGATCCCGATGGACCCCCGATAGGACTGGTATTCAAAATTCAAGCCGACCGGGAGGCTGGAAATATCACCTATGTGCGAATGTATTCGGGTTCGGTAAAGCGCAATTCAGCAGTATATAACGTGGACAAGAAAAAGCGTGAACGAGTGAATCGGATTCTCAGGATGCACTCAAACAGATACGAGCAGATCGACAAAATTTCCGCCGGCGATATTGCGGCTATCATCGGCTTCAAACAATCTCAGACCGGCGACACCATCGGAAGCGAAGGGAAGCAGATCGTTCTCGAAAGAATGAGCTTCCCCGTACCCGTCATATCCGTAGCAATTGAACCTAAAACCCTCTCCGACCGGGACAAGCTGAAAGATGTTCTCGAGGTTCTGCGTCTCGAAGATCCCACGTTCTCGGTAAATGACGACGAGGAAACAGGACAGTTGGTTATTTCGGGAATGGGAGAGCTCCATCTCGATGTGCTCGTTACCCGCATTACCCAGGACTTCAAAGTCGACGCACATGTCGGCAATCCGCAAGTGACCTATAGAGAATCGATCTCGGCGAAGACTACGCACACCGAACGGTATTCGCGTATGCTCGCGGGAAAAGAAAACACCGCCGAAATAACACTTCGAGTAGAACCGAGGGAACGGGGAAGCGGCAACGTATTTGAGAATGAAATCGAAGAATCCGCACTTCCGAAGGAATTAATAGCGGCGATAGAACGGGGAATCACGGCGGGATTTTACTCCGGTATAGTTTACGGATACCCGACCTACGATGTCGGTGTTACACTCGTGGACGCTGTGTACAATCAGATGACCTCGACTGCAATTGCATTCGAAGCGGCGGGCTCGATCGGATTCGACAATGCGTGCCGGAAAGCCGAGCCGGTACTGCTCGAACCTGTTATGGTTGTTGATGTAATGTGCCCGAAAGATTTCATCGGCGACGTCATTAATCATCTCACGTCTCGTGGCGGGATCATCAGCAGTGTAGAAAGCAGAACCGCCGTCGAACATGTTCGAGCCGAAGTTCCCCTTGCGCACATGTTCGGCTATTCAACCGAGCTACGCAGCATGACCCAGGGACGTGGGAACTTCGCGATGGAGTTTTCGCACTTCAGAAAGAAAGAAGGCGGTCTGTAATATTCATCGCGCGATTCACCCGCACAGTTTATCGCTTTCACAACCGCTGCGACGCAGTTTACCGGCGGGAAACGTTTATGTTGACACGAGAAATGTTAGAAGACTATGATGTCACACTCACGACAGGGACATAAGGAGAAACTATGAGCTTCGCAACTGACGCGATTCGTAACATCGCGATAGCCGGGCATGGCGCGACCGGGAAAACAACCCTTTTTGAGCACCTATTGGCTGCCGGCGCTTCAATAGATCGTGCAGAGCCGGTCAGCTTCGGTAAAACGGTAAGTGACTTTACCGATGAGGAAATCGAACGAAAAATATCAATTCATCTTGCCCTCGGGAATTTTACGCTGGAAGACAAGCAGATCAACATCATGGACACCCCTGGAGCGTCCGATTTTGTCGGTGAGGTTGCTTCTGCATTCCGGACTGCGGAATCGGCGCTGTTGGTCGTCGGAGCAAAGGAAGGCGTTCAGATAGAAACCGTCAAACTCTGGAGACGGCTCGATGCACGTAACAAGTCCAGGATCGTGTTTATCAACAAGCTCGATGCCGAACGTGCCGAGTTAGACATGCCGCTGAACGATTTAAAAGAGAAATTCGAAAGCAACTTTGTCGCCGTAACTATTCCGATTATGACCGACGAGTACCAGGGGGTCGTCGATCTGATCGAAAACAAAGCGTACATGATCCCGGAGAGCGGCAGCAAAGAGAAAGCTGTCGATATTCCCGACGAGATGAAAGATCGTGTCGAAGAGATGCGCGGGCAGCTGATTGAAGCGGCAGCAGAAGGGGATGACGCGCTGCTGGAGAAATACTTCGAAGAAGAAACACTCACCGAAGAAGAAATTCGTAAAGGTATTATTGAGGGACTGAAGAGCAATAGCCTGGTTCCGGTCTTTTGCGGGGCGGCCGAGCTCGGCAGCGGTATCGTTGCTGTTGCCGATTTTGTCGCAGGTTCGGCTCCCAGCCCGGCTTCGAACACGGAGACCGCACTCGAAAACGATGAAAAGAAGGAAGTTGCGTTCGATGCCGATGCAAGTCCTTCCTGTTTTGTATTCAAAACGAGTATCGATCAGTTTTCCGGCAAGCTCTCATTCATCAAGGTAGTAACCGGAGAGATCAAGTCCGATTCCGAAATGTATAATCCACGTGAACAAGCCCGCCAGAGGATCGGCAAAGTATATCGAGCGATCGGGAAAAAACTGGTCGACGCCGGATCGCTCTCCGCGGGCGATATTGGTGTGCTGACCAAGCTCGACACGGTAAATACATTCGATACGCTGTGTATGAGCGACGCGCAGGTCAGGTACGCACCTGTCACCGTTCCGCAACCGGTCCATCAAGTAGCGGTTTTCGCGGCAAGCAAAAAAGACGAAGACAAAATGAACCAGTTCCTCCAACGCGCCGCCGAGGAGGATCCGACGTTCATCGTTCGTTACAATCCAGAGACGAAGCAAACGGTCGTCTCCGGCATGGGAGAGCTGCATATCGGCATGATACTCGACAGGATCAAAGAACAACAGAATGTCGAAATCGAAACAAAAGTGCCGAAGATTCCCTATCGCGAGACGATTACCAAACCGGCAGATGCCGAATATACACACAAGAAACAAACGGGAGGTCACGGTCAATTCGGTCGAGTCGTTCTCCAAATAAAGCCGCTTACTCGAGGTGAGAAGTACGCATTCGAAAATCTTATCAAGGGCGGTTCGATTTCAAAAGGATATATACCAGGAGTCGAAAAAGGCATTCTCGAAGGGATGGAGACCGGCATTCTCGCGGGCTATCCGGTTGTCGATCTATCCGCGTCGGTCGTCGACGGAAAAGAGCATTCGGTTGATTCGTCGGAAATGGCGTTCAAGCTGGCCGCAAAAGGTGCTCTCATGAAGGCAATGGAAAACGCAAAACCGGTGCTTCTCGAACCGGTAGTCAATTTGACCGTGTATACGTCGGATGAGTACGTCGGTGATATTCTCTCGGATCTGAGCTCACGACGCGGACGGGTTCTTGGTCAGGAAGCCCTCGGTGGCGGGATTACGCAAATTGAAGCACAGGTTCCGCAGGCGGAGCTGCTTCGGTATTCGATCGATCTTCGATCCATCACATCCGGTACGGCATCTTTTGAAATGGAATTCAGCCACTACAATCCAATTTCGGGTAAAATCGCAGACGACGTGATTGCCGCAGCGAAGAGTGAGGCGGCGGAAGAATAGAGCCGGTTCAAACCGGACTTCAAACAGGACGGCACAGACTCATGCCGGCCCCTTTTTCGCGTTACGCGAAAAAGGGGCCGTGGAGCAGGCCCACGGCTGTATATGTGGTTCCTCTGGTTCGCTTTCTCTATCGTTTTATGCGCGTTGTTTGATCGGCACGTATTGGCGATGTGAAGCGACATTTTTGAATGCCGGTCGAATGATCCGTCCGCCGTGTATCAGCTCCTCGATTCGATGTGCCGCCCAGCCCGCCATTCGTGCTACTGCAAAAATCGGCGTATACAGATCGTGAGGAATATCCAGGAGACTGTATACAAAGCCGGAGTAAAAATCCACGTTTGCCGATACAACTTTGTTCGTCTTTTTGAATTGTGTCAGAACCTCAGGGGCGAGTCTTTCAACCAGCTCGTAGAGCGCGAACTCGTCGTTACGCGACTTTTCCTTCGCGAGTGCACGCGCCTTTTCCTTCAACAACCGGGCTCTCGGGTCGGATAGCGTATAGACCGCATGTCCGATCCCATAAATAAGCCCTCTCCGATCGAAAGCCTCTTTTTTGAGGATTTTCTCGAGATATTCGCCAACGTCGTCCTCATTGCTCCAATCGCCGACATGCTGTTTGAGGTCCGCCATCATACGCATGACCTTAATATTCGCGCCGCCGTGCCGCGTTCCTTTCAGCGAGCCGATCGCAGCTGCGACTGCGGAATACAGATCCGTGTCGGAAGATGAAACCACATGTATGGTAAACGCGGAGTTATTACCACCGCCATGCTCGGCGTGAAGAACCAGACACAAATCGAGCAGTTCCGCTTCGAGTCGCGTAAACCGGGTTTGCGGTCGGATCATATATAAGAGGCTTTCCGCAGTTCCTTGCTCCGGCTGGGGTGAATGGATATACAGACTTTCGTTCTCGTAGTAATGACTCTTC
>CAYLZA010000008.1:0-14824 GCA_964387575.1 uncultured Spirochaetales bacterium
GCGGCAATAATGCACAGGTACGTTGGATCTTCAGCGGCGGAGTAAATGACGTCGCCGGGGTTGAAGGTTTTTAGTGATGAAGATTCCGAAATAAGGGCCAGCTCGTTCGTTTCAAAGCCTTCAAAAAACGAGCATCGGGATAGAATCGTTTCTTTGTTGTACTTCGACGTAACTTTCATAATAATTCTTTGTTCAATATGACGTTGGGCGAATAAAAAGGCAAGATGCCGGTGTGCTCACTCGAAAACCGGTGTTTTTTCACCTTCGGCGATTCTCGAGGCAATTCGATAGGCAAGCGTGGCAATTGTTTCCATTCGTGAATATTCGAGCTTGTCCGAGTGATCGCTCGGACTGTGGTAATCTTCGTGTCTTCCGGTAAAAAACATCAGAAAGGGAATTTCATTCTCATAAAATATGTGATGATCGCTCATCGGTTGGTGGAGCCGGCCTTTTGTATCGACGGCAAAAACGAGGGCTTCCGCCTCTTCGGTAAGAATCTGATCCGCGATGGTGCTGAAACCGTTTCCGAATACCGTTGCAGGTTGATCCGGATTGCGTCCTATCATATCGAGATTGATCATGAACACGACTCGATCCAAATCGAGGAGCTCGTTTTTCTCAATCGCTCGCGAGCCGAATAGCCCCTTCTCCTCGGCGCTGAACGTTGTAAACAAGATGCTTCGTTTCGGTGCTCTTTCTTCGGTGGCAAATCGCTCCGCTATTTCGAGTAGAGCGGATACTCCGGACGCATTGTCATCGGCACCGTTGAATATCGTATCGCCGTCGCCCTCGTATTGCCCGAGATGATCGTGATGTGCTGCGATTACGATCCATTCGTCGGACAACGTTCGGTGTCTACCGGGCAAGATCGCGGCGGTATTTCGTCCCGTGAGCTCGATACTCTCCCCCGCTCTCCCTATCGAGACCTCGGCCACCGTTTCCGGCATCGGAATCTCGGAAGCCTGCGTGCCGTTATCGACACGAGTTTGGATTTCCTCGAGTGTCAGACCCGATCCGGCAAACAATCGTCGTGCGGCATCCATAGAAATATGTGCAGCAAGAAACGACGCGTCGAGCGAATTGAAATCCTTCGGCGGATCGAGCCCGAAAATGCGTGGAGGGTTCATGGATTCTCCGGGACGATGATTGAGCGGATCGGTATAGAGCAGCATTCCTTGGGCGCCGTGATCACGCGCGTTTTTCGCCTTTTCCACAAAGTAGGCGTGACGGGTCAGATCGGCTCCCCGAAATTTTCCGTCTTCCTGGTTTTCGTTCGGCTCGTGTCTCATGATGAGCACGATTTTTCCGTCTACATCGAGCTCTTTGTAATCGTCGTAGTCATATTCGGAGGCGGTTACGCCGTACCCGGCAAATACGATCTGTGAACGGTAGGTTCCCGTGCCCGAAAATCTAAATGGCTTGAAATCCACTCCCGGTTCGAGGACACGGTTTGCACCGTCGCGCTCTACCCGTATTTCTGTGTTTTCCTCGTCGAAACCGCGCGTGTAAAGCGGGAATTCCAGGAAGTAATCGTCTTCGCCTGGAAGCGTCTCGAGCCCGAACGAAGTAAATTGGCGGGCTATATACTCTTCGGCTTGCTCGATCCCGGCGGTACCGACTTCACGTCCCGCGAGCTCGTCGGAGGCAAGCGTGTGTACATGGCCACGCAGCTCTTCTTCGGTAATCTGATCGATTTCGGCGGTGTGAGAGCATCCATCGATAAAGAGCAGCCATATGACACATGCCGAGATCGTAAAGAGTCGTTTAGCCACTAGAGTAACGCAGGTGTGTACCGAAACGCTCATAATCCGATCCGTTCGAGGATAATGCCGTGAAATCCTGCGCTTTCGGGTGATGAAAAATGCCAGCCCATATGCGAATTGCAACCTTCGCATAAAAGATAACACCAAAGGTAACCTTTAAACCAGCTGAATTGACCGGTGTATTCGCCGACGATCCATGTCCCGGGCGCATTCGAGAAGCAACCGACTTTGTATACATATCCGGAAGGATTGGTAAATGTGTGCACGAACGATCCGTCTTTGGCAAAACCGAATCGTTCGCGCGTTATAGCCTTGCCGCAGTTGACACAGTAGAGAAGATCACCACCCTCCATCGAGGGAATCTCTATCTTTTCCTGCAGCGCAGCGTCTCTGTTTTCTTCGCCGTTGTTCATACTGTCCACGGCGCGGGACCGAGTGTGCTTGCGAGCGTCTCAGCCGTCGAGGCTTTGGATCAACCGATTTGCCGCCTGACCGGCTTCCGAAGACGGATCGATCGATACCGCTTTTTGGAGCGCCTCTCGTGCACCTGAAGCGTTCTCCAGCTCCTTATAGCTCAGTCCTTCGATAAGATACGCCGTCTGCCGATTGTCGGGAGCAAGCTCGACTGCATCCATATTCGAGTCGAGCCATTCCAGGGCTTCCTCGAACGCGAATGTTTCGGCAAGCAGTTGTGCTTTCAGTAACAGCAGATTCGGAAAAAACTCGGCTTTGGGGCTTATGTCGAACATATCGTTGAAGTATCCGAGCGCTTCACGTGCGCTGCCCATGAGATACGAGGTGTAGCCCAGATAGAAGAGCACCTCGTTCTCCTCGTCGATTTCGGCAAAGTCGAACGCTTCCTCGAAGGTGGCGCGGGCCTCCTCGAGCTCGTTGTTCTTGAGCTGTCCCTTACCGCTTTCGAGTAACTCCGCGGTATCACCCATCATCCAGTCCAGCTCGTTTTCAGATTTTGCTCCGCGAACACCCATAACCGCAGTCTGACCTTTGTCTTCTTTCTCTTCGAAGACCGATGAAACCTTTTTGCCGATGATCGATGCGAGCCCGATTCGGCTTTGTTCGTTACGTGCACCGACGAGCTTACTCACCTCATACACTCCGTCCTTGGTCAACGTCAATCTGACACCGGGACCGGAAATTTCGGCAAGCGAGTCCTCATCGAGCCGAATGATGGATTCACTTGATATCGTGTCGCCGATAAAGAGCGCGACCCATTCGGAACCGTCCTTGATATCGACGTAACCCTCTACGTAGTCGACCGAAAGATCAAGCGCAGACAGCGTCGCTGTTATCGCGAACATTACGAGAATCAGTGCTGTTGCGCGTCTGATGGCATGCATTTGCCTCCTCCTCATCTCCATCTCCTCCTTACAATAGTGTATCGTGTCACGCCGTCAATAGCAAAACTGTATCGAAAAAACGCCGCTAACCGGCAATGTAAGGAAGCTTTTCTGCGGTTGCGCGAATTTTTGTCAAATTGTCACGAAGAATCGATGTGGTATCCCAGGTTCCTTCAACGAGACTCGAGCGGATCGAGGCATCTATCTCAGCAGATATCGAAGTCCCGGATGAGGAGTCACCGACAATCACCTTCAATCCCTCGATATCCGCGGTTATCACCAGTGCGGGATCCTGTTCGACCCGCGTCATCAGCGTTTCCATCGACTCTCCATCGACGGTGAGCGTCGGAATCCCGAGGG
Source organism: uncultured Spirochaetales bacterium (assembly GCA_964387575.1). Classification (GTDB taxonomy): domain Bacteria; phylum Spirochaetota; class Spirochaetia; order ARS1246; family ARS1246; genus CAYLZA01. Next base: position 3,482 of record CAYLZA010000008.1, read on the forward strand.
CGGTGCAATTCCCTTTGAATATTTCGGCGAACGATTCACCGATTATCGCGCGGATTCCACTTCGCATAAGCGATTGCGGCGCATGCTCCCGCGATGATCCACATCCGAAATTATTATTGACGAGAAGGATTTCCGCTCCGTTGAAGCGCTTGTCGTTAAACGGGTGTTCCTTCGGATTTCCCGTTTCGTCGTATCGTTCGTCCATAAACGCATACTTGCCGAGCTCGTCAAACGTTACACACTTCAGATACCGTGCCGGAATGATCCTGTCGGTATCGATATCGTCGCCGCGCACCGGTATTGCCCGTCCGGTTACGGTTCGGCGTTTTCTATCAGCGTTTGTTTCACTCATCTTTGTTCCTCTACAGGTATTCACGAACGTCGGTCACGCGACCGTTGAGCGCCGCCGCCGCAACCATCGCCGGGCTCATCAGCAACGTTCTGCCGCCGGGGGATCCCTGTCTGCCGATAAAATTCCGATTCGACGAGCTTGCCGAAATCTGTCTGTCTACGAGCTTGTCCGGATTCATTGCAAGACACATCGAGCATCCCGCCTCGCGCCACTCGAAACCGGCGGCGCGGAATATTTCGTCCAGTCCTTCAGCCTCTGCCTGTGCTTTTACCTGCATCGATCCGGGCACCACCAGCGCCTTTGTGTCGGCGTTGACGGTATGTCCTTCCACGACAAGGGCGGCTTCGCGCAAATCCGAGATCCTTCCGTTTGTGCACGAGCCGATAAAGGCTACGTCTATTTCCGTTCCTTCGATTGGAGCACCTTCTTTGAATCCGGTGTGCTGATAGCCTTTCTCGAAACTCTTTCGCTTATCGTCGGGAAGATCCGCGAGCTTCGGCAGATTTTCGCTTATTCCAACCGCTTGTCCCGGGGTGATTCCCCACGCGATCATCGGTTCCAGTTCATCCGCGTCGAGAGACATCGCGTGGTCGTAGCGTGCATCCTCGTCGGAGGCAATCGATTTCCAGTGCTCGAGGGCTTTTTCGAACGCGTCGCCTTCGGGCACATAGGGACGCCCACGGAGATATGAAAACGTCGTTTCATCCGGATTGATATATCCGGCTCGCGCACCGCCCTCGATGCTCATGTTGCAGACGGTCAATCTCGCTTCCATATCAAGATTGTGTATAGCATCGCCGGCATACTCGTATGCATATCCGATACCACCGTTGACCCCGAGGTTCTCGATGATCTTCAGGATGATATCCTTCGAATACACCCCTTTCTTCAGTGCGCCGCCCACATCTATTTTACGTACTTTGGGTCGGTTCATCGCAAGCGTCTGCGTTGCCAACACGTCCCTGATCTGCGACGTACCGATACCGAAGGCTATCGCACCAAGAGCACCATGTGTCGAGGTGTGTGAATCGCCGCATGCGATCGTCATTCCCGGCTGCGTAAGCCCGAGCTCGGGTCCGATGATGTGGACGATGCCCTGTTTCCCGCTGTCGATTCCGAAAAAGCGGATTCCGTGTTTTTTGACGTTGGCCTCGATCGCCTCCATCATTTCCTCGGCCAGCGGATCGGCGAGCGGACGATCCTGCGAATCGGTCGGTACGATATGATCGACCGTAGCAAATGTTCTGTACGGGTAGAGTACCTCGAGATTCCGCTCCGCGAGCATCTGAAACGCCTGTGGCGACGTTACTTCGTGAATGAGATGAAGCCCGATGAAGAGCTGATCCTGTCCGGACGGCAAGGTTTCCACCTTGTGACTGTCCCAGACTTTGTCGAATAGATTTTTTCCCATGATGATTCAACCTAATCTACGCCGTATCCGCGCGACGGTCAACGAATGTGCCGGCTGACGAAAGCTCAGGAGGTGCTCAGCTCCCCTCTCGCGATGATTATCTTACCGGAGCGTACAATTTCCATTATTCCGTATTTGCTGAATACGGTGTGAATCGAATCGAGCTTTGTCGATACTCCCGAAATCTGCAGCGTTATCGTGCTTTCGGTCAGATCGAGTATTTCGCTTTCGAACGCATACGCAACCTGGAGGATTTCCGAACGTTGATCGGGCGGGCAGTGTAGCTTGATTAGTGAGATCTCGCGGGCGATGATATCTTCGCCCGTATTGTCCTTGGCGTGAACAACGTCGATGAGCTTGTTGAGTTGCTTGAGTATCTGATCGAGCGTTTTGGCGTCTCCCGATGCCTCGATATTCATCTGGGAAAAGTGAGGGTCATCTGCTTCGGAAACGACCAGACTGTCGATATTGTATCCGCGTCGTGCAAAGAGAAGCGAGATACGCACGAGAACGCCCGGTTTGTTTGCGACATACAGGCTGATCGCGTGTTTCTTGAGCTCCTCCGCAGGCTGATTGGTGGCCCCGATTTCGGTGCTCTTCCTGCCGTTATTACCATCTTCAATTGCTGTCTGCTGCATGTTCGTGCCTCCTACTTCGCTGCAACCTGTTTTTTAGGCTTCGCCGGTTGTTTCGGCGCTTCCAGGAGCATGTCTTTTATCGCCGCACCTGCCGGGATCATCGGGAATACGTTGTCTTCTTTTTCCACCTCGAAATCTATGACGCAGGGCCCGTCGTTGTATTCGAGGGCGCTCTTGAGGATCCGTCGGACATCCGCGCTCCTTCGTACTCTGAATCCCTTTACCCCGTATGATTCGACGAGCTTTACGAAGTCGGGATTACCTTCGAGATCCACCCCGGAAAGCCTGTTCTCGTAGAACATATTCTGCCACTGCCGTACCATACCGAGATACCGGTTGTTTATGAGCAGAATCTTTACCGGCAGTTTGTGGATCGCCGCCGTCGCGAGCTCGGACTGGGTCATTTGAAAACCACCGTCGCCGACGATCGCAACAACGAGCTCGTCCGGGCGTCCGAACTGCGCGCCGAGAGCCGCAGGGAAACCGTATCCCATCGTGCCGGCCCCACCCGACGATATCCAGTTGAATCGGCGATCCGTTTTGCAGTACTGGGCGGCCCACATCTGATGCTGACCGACATCGGTTACGACAACCGCTTCTCCGTTCGTGAGCTTATAAATTTCATCTATCGCGTGCTGGGCTTTGAGCTTTCCCTCCTTCTTGTATTTGAGAGGAAAATCGCGTTTCCATCTGGCAATGCGTTTGAGCCATTCACTCGTATCGCCCGGTTCGGCGATAGACGCAATGGCTTCCACAACGCTTTTCGCATCACCGATAATCGGGCAATCGACCTGTATCACTTTGTCGATTTCCGCAGGATCGATATCCACATGGATTTTCACGGCATCGGTGCAGAATTCCTCGGTTTTGCCCAGGATACGATCGTCCCAGCGGGAGCCGATGGACATGATTAAATCGCAGTCGACGACCGCTTTGTTTGCATACGCGGTCCCATGCATACCGAGCATCCCGAGACTCAATTCGTGAGTCTCGGGAAAGCATCCTTTTCCGAGGAGCGTATTGGTAACGGGTATCTGCATCTTTTCCGCGAGGTAGGTTACGGCTTTTTCAGCACCGGATATAACCGCACCGTGGCCTACGAGCAACAATGGACGATGAGCTTTTCTCAGAAGCTCAGCCGCCCGTTCTATCGAAGCGAGGGCTCCCTCCTTCGGCACCGAATAGCCGGGCAGATGGAATTCTTCGTTTGTACGCGGCTCGATCCGCATATTCGAGACATCTTTCGGTACATCGATGAGCACCGGACCGGGCCGACCGGTTCGAGCAAGATGAAACGCTTCTCGAACGATCCGTGACATATCGTTCGGGTCCTTCACCAGGTATGAGTGCTTTACGACGGGGTAGGATATCCCGGATACATCGGCTTCCTGAAACGCATCGAGCCCCAGAAATCTCGTAGCCGATTGACCGGTAATAACCACCATAGGAACCGAATCCATATGTGCGGTCATAATACCGGTTATCGTATTGGTTGCTCCCGGACCCGAGGTTACAAGCACGACCCCGGGCTTCCCGGTGGCGCGGGCAAACCCATCCGCCATATGCGCTGCCCCCTGCTCGTGACGGCTCAAAACGAGCTGCAGAGGAGAATCGACCAATGCGTCGAAGATAGGGATGGCTGCTCCACCAGGATATCCGAAAATATATTCAACGCCTTCCTGATGTATGGTGTCCACCATAACTTCTGCGGCTGTGCGGTTAGTTGTGCTCATAAATCCTCCGAATCTTGGAAAGTGAATCCAATCTATGTTTGTCGAAGGAATGTGTCAATGGATTATTCGCGAATTTTCCGTTTTTTTTGTAATTTCCTTTATAAGAAAGGGGCTTGTTTGAAAACATCCGAGTCAACTAACAGAAATGCATTGATATTGGCCTCTCCGTATAAGGAGAGGCCAAAAACTAACAAAAAATAAGCTAAATGTCGTTCGCGAGCGATTCTGCAACGTCCAATGCGCCTTCGTAAAGCTGACTGATCTCAGGATGGCGAAGATATGGTATCATTCCTTTCTTTGCGTCTACGGAAAGATCATTCCAAATGGCCGTTCGGGTTGCGTCGTTGCTCTGTACGAGCATCGACGCACATACTCGGCGTTGAGCACGTGCCATCCCGGCTTGTTTCATTCGGACGCCGTTTTCGACGGCGAACCGATAATCCTCGTTTACCGCGGCGATAATGATGTCGCGGAGAATGCTGTTCCACATCCGGGTGGTTTCCTCGGATTCTCTCATCGAGAGAATCGTCCGAATCCGCTCTTTGAACTCGGGCATAATGTAGCGGTCCAGTTGAGCTCGATCGAATTCAACTCCGTGAATCCGCGTGGATTCGTAGTGGAGTCTGTCCGAATAATTTCTCAGCCATTCGAAGTAGCCGGTTATTACGCCTCCCGAGTTCGCGAGAAAATCGTAAACCACCACGATACCCGACTCATTGAGAATTCGTTCCGCCACAGCGGTGTTCGGATCGTTGCTGCCGCACGCTTCGATGACGGTAGAAATACGCGGGGCGTTTTCCGCGTGAACGCAGCTTTCCATTGCGGCCGGTACGAGTATATCGCACGGGGTTTCGAGTACCGCCGCGTCGCCCTCGGGGCCTTCGATCACCTGTGTTACGTTTTTCTTTGCTTCTATCACACGACCGGTAGATTGCTTTATTCTGATGAGCTCTTTCAGATCGAGACCGTCCCCGATGACGGCGCCGCTCCGATCGCTTACCCCGAGGATTCTGATACCGTAGTCGGACAGCTGCTCGAGTAACGTCATCCCGACTTTTCCGAAACCCTGAACGACGACGCCTTTCGAATCGAACAACTTCGGCCATACCGATTTTTCGAGATAGCTCCACTCTTTTTCCGAAATCGTCTCTCCCTCGATGAGTGAGGTTTCGTCGATTCTCGTAACTCGTTCAATTGCTTCCAATGCCTTTTTCGAAAGCTCTCCGGAGATCTTCCACTTACCCTGCGCGTAGAGATTCGCCACGGTGACTTCGATACTGTGACGAAGCCCGCGCCCCGCACCATCCCGCGACGCATCGATCCCGAGCTTCGGTTTCCCGGTTATCTGCGGAGCGGCAACCAGCTCGAGGTATCGCTCGCTCGAGGCGAGCTCTCGCAGCAGCTCTCGATCATGAAAATCAACCCCGAAGTTGTCGAGCAGCATTCGACGTGCCTGCTCCATCGATACGACGGAATCTCCGATTACCCCGACACCGCTTTTGACTCCGTATGCCAGTAGTGAAATATCGCGAAGCGCCGACTTGAATCCCTCGAACATGAGACCGATCTCACGGGTGCCGACCCCGATGTCTCCCGCGGCGATATCATGCGCCGGGCCGGTAACCAGAAACAGCGAACGCCCGAAGTTGGAAAGCGTTTCGGCGAACTCCAGATCCTTTTCCCGATAGAGCTTGGGATCGATTCGCATCCCTCCGTTTGCTCCGCTGAAAAGGAGCTTGGTTCGTGCGCATTTCAAAGTCATCATAAATGCGAGCGCCGCTACTTCGTTGAAATCGACTACCGGATCACAGCGGATGCCGCCTTTGTGCGGACCCCGATACGAGTTATGCTTGAACCTGTATCCGGGCAGGTTTCGTGTCTTCATATCGAGTCGGGTCTCGACCCAGAACTCGTCGAACGATTCAAACGACAGGAGCTTTCGCATGGCCTCTTCGCTCGAGGCAATCCCGGTCATGTCGGATGCCTGAATAAAGTCGGTCAGCGCATTGATAAGAACTTCGTTTACTTCGCCCTCGGCTTCCCCCTGAACGGCCTGGTGAACGAGCTCTTTCAACTCCTCGATCGTCGTATGAGCCTCTTCCGTGGATATCGAATCGTCGCTGATCGTTCTCATAATCTCTTCTATCCGATACGACTCGGCTGTATTTCGATTGGTGCCTGCCGGAGGAGTTGTTTTCTCTATTCGTCTCGCCACCGGATCTACATCGACATCGGTACTCATATAGACGGAGAGCGTCGCCACCGAAAACCCGACGTCTCTGTTTTCGAACGTATCAAAATACGATCGATGCATGTTTATTCCGGCATCTTTGATTGCTTCCATCACGGTCGGGACAAAGCTCTCGGCCGGATTTTTCATCGCGACTGCCAGACGAACTTCGCGTTTGTCGAGCTTTTCGTTCTCATCGTCCACTTCCCATTCCGTGTTCTGCACCCGCACGGCAAACCGGGTACTTTCGGCGGCTTCTTCGAATAGATCGAGATGTCTGAGTATCCTTCGCGGATAGGTCAGGGCGTTGATCTCTTCGTTCATATAGTTCGGCGGGAGTGAACGAAGGAAATCGTCGGTATGTTTGTATCCTTCCCGTTCTCCATGGTCTCGAACCTGCACGATAACATCATCTATTTCCCGGCGTTCGTCGTCGGTTATCGTGAACACTTCGCGGCCACGACGTTCCATCGTAACGATCCGGATTCCCGAACGGGTGATTACCGTGTCGAAACTGACGATTCCCATACCGAGATTTTCCTCGACGAGTGAAAGCATCTTCCCGGGAAGATTTCGGCCGACATTTACAAAGTAGGTAATCGCCTTCCCGTCGTTGCTTATCTGGCGCAGATAGTCGGTCCGAGCATTCAGCAGCTGGGTTATGATGTATACATGGTTGCTTATTTCTGCTGCGGAGTTACTGTGGAAGTACCAATTCGGTAGAAAATCCTCGGAAAAATAGCTTTCAAGAATTTTTTCGACGTCGTTTGTGTCCATTTTGTAGCTTTTCTCCAGCAGATTCCGTACACCGATCTGCTTTCTTCGCATTGCATTGCGTCGACGTATTTCATAGCTTCCAAACTGCTGTGTAGCGCTTTCGTTGCTCATTATTCGAAATCCTCCTTGCGGGCGTAGGAATCGTATGGTATCACGATGCTTGAGCTATGGTGAACAACCGGTATTCGAGCAGGCATGTTTCGGTGATTTTTCGCGTTGAGGATGCGCGTTTTTTTAATTTCAGCGATACGACGGCACTGGTTATCGATGTGCTTCGTGCAACCACATCCATTGTAACGCTACTCGATGCCGGTGTGACCAAAGTGTTTCCCGCCGAGACGGTGGAGCAGGCATTCGCATTGCATCGCAGGCTCGACGATGTGATTCTGTGCGGCGAACGAGGCGGTGTGGCGGTTGAAGGTTTCGACTATGGGAACTCACCGGTCGCATTCGATCGGCTCGATCTCGAACGGAAACAGGCGGTACTCACTACGACGAACGGTACTCGGGCGATCGAGGCGGCGGGGAACGCCCGGTTGCTTCTATCGGCAGCGATAATCAACGCGGGCGGTGCGGCCCGGGCTGCGCTTGCAGCGTCGGGAGATATCGTTTTGCTCTGTTCGGGAACCGAAGGTGCATTTTCGCTCGATGACGCGTATGCGGCAGGAGTGATCGTTCGGACACTTCTCGATCGGGCAAATAATGAAGAGATCGCTCCTGATGACTCTGCGTGGGCTGCAGCTCAAATCGCGTCACGGCCGATCGACGAAGTAGTAAACGAACGAACCTGCAAACATGTGCGAACGCTTACGGAGAAGGGATTTTCAGCCGATGTGGCATTTTCATTCAGATCGAATGAGAGTCAACAGGTCCCGCGGTTTCATCGCACGGGCGGCTATTTCGAACCGTCTACCTGATTTCGTGATACGATAGATGAGTCGAGTTAGATGTCGGATTAAGGCGTAGGGGGTATTCGTCTGAACCGGCTGCGAGAAATGTGAGGCTCCATACATGAATATTACGATTAAAGAGGTCGATTCAAAATCCGATTTTCGAAAATTCATCAAATTCCCGCTTTCCCACTTCAAAAACAATCCACACTATGTACCTAACCTGATCTTTGACGAAAAACGGGCTCTCGATCCGAAAAAAAATCCGGCCTTCTCCTTTTGTGAAGCAAAATACTGGCTGGCGTTTCGGGGCGGACGCGTTGTCGGCCGAATAGCAGGAATCATAAACGACCGTTTCATACAGGCTTGCGGAAAACACTATGCGAGATTCGGGTGGATCGACTTCGAGGACGATCCCGATATCTCCGCGTTGCTTATAGAAGCTGTTGCGAGATGGGCGTACGAACGCGGAATGACTGCATTGCATGGCCCCCTCGGTTTTACCGATATAGATGAAGAGGGGATGCTCGTAGAAGGTTTCGATGAGCTCGGTACGTTGCCGATGTTGTACAACGAACCGTACTATCCCCGACATATGGAGCGGCTCGGATTCAAAAAAGACGTAGATTGGGTGGAGTTCAAAATCGAGGTTCCGGCCCAGCTCCCTCGCCAGATTTCACGGATCGAAAACCTGGTGCTGAAACGAACCGGTCTTCGTGTCGTGCAGTTGCGTCGACGCAAGGATGTTCTTCCGTACGCACCGGGAATTTTTGATGTGCTGAACAAGGCGTACCGGCATCTGTACGGAGTAACCGAGCTCGATGCGGCGCAACAGAAAGCCTATACCAAGCAGTATTTCAGTTTTATTCACAAGGATTTCGTAAAAGTCATCGTCAATGACCAGGATGAGGTCGTGGCTTTTGGTATCGCGATGCCTTCGCTGTCCGAAGCTCTTCGCAAGGCGTGGGGACGATTGTTCCCGTTTGGCTTTATCCATATTCTGCGGGCACTCTCATCACCGAGTGCGATCGATCTCTATCTCGTTGCGGTCCGGCCGGACTATCAGGGAATGGGATTGACCTCCTTGCTCATTGCATCGGTGTACCGGGCGTGTGTAAAGCACGGGGTGAAGAGCGCCGAAAGCAGCGGTCATCTCGAGGGTAACCGGCTCGTCCGGGCGATGTGGAAAAACTTCAACACGCGATTGCACAAGCGCAGACGGATCTATATCAGGGAGTTCGAAACGAATGGCGCGGCTCCTCGGAATTGACGTCGGTACTACGACGACTTCGGTCGTGCTCTACGATACGGATGCGGAATCCGTCGTTGCTTCGGCGACCGTAGCGCACAATGCGTACATCCCGGGGCTTCCGAAAGGACGATGTGAGCAAGATCCGTCCGCGATTTTCGACGCGGTGGAACGGACGATTTGCGAAGTGGCGACGGGGTCGGGTTCGCGAGGAGTGGGAAACGGTAATGTCCTTACCGTCGATGCAGTATCGGTTACCGGACAGATGCACGGGTACGCCGTTGCAGGTCGCTCCGGAGAGCTTCGATTTGTGACCTGGGAGGACCGACGCATACTCGAATCCCGCCGGACCGGAGAAACCGCAGTTGATCATGCCGGGGGGGCCGCCGGGCTCGATACATTTCACCGGCTGTTCGAGAATACCGTCCCGGAGCTCGCCGGTATAGTTCCCACCGCAGGATATGCGGCAACGGGGCTCTTCGTCGATATTGCGGAAAATCGGTTATCCCGGGATACGAGTGCGGTCCGTTCACTTCACGAGGTGATCGTAGCCCGGTTGTGCGGTATTCCGTTGCATCAAACCGTCACCGATCCGAGCTTTGCGCATTCGATGGGGCTTGCGCATTCGAAAACCGGCGCCTGGATCGAAGAGCTCTGCGCCGCAATCGGTTTGAGCACGGATCTGCTTCCGTCGATCGTGCCTCCCGGTACGCCTGTCGGGGTAACGACGGGCGGAAGATTCGGGCTCGCCGGTGGAATTCCGGTGTTCGTCGGAATGGGTGATAATCAATCATCGTTTCTCGGAAGCGTCGCCGTTGCGGAGAAGCAGTTGTTACTCAATATCGGAACCGGTAGTCAGGTCTCGGTTTTCAGCCCGGCATATGTACCGGTTGACGGTATCGACATTCGCCCCTATGCCGATTCGTCGTATCTTCTCGTGGGAGCCCCGCTCTGCGGAGGCAAGGCATACGCACTGGTGAAGGATTTCTTCCTGGCCTGTGGTGAGAAATTGTTTTCGGTCGAAGCAGATGAGGATGAGTTGTATCGGAGAATGGAGGCGCTCGCTGAAATCGATACCTTGCTTGATTTTAATGTCGCCTTCGCGGGAACGCGAACCGACCCGAATGCCCGTGGCCGGTTGACGAATATCTCCACCGAAAACCTCGACCCCGGGTCCTTTATCGGAGCGGTGCTCAATGGAATCGTCTCTGAATTACGGGAGCTTTTCGATCGTATGAAAGTCGAACGGTCGGAAATCGTCGGTTCCGGGAACGGCATCCGACGCAATTCGGCTATGCGACATACTGTTTCGCATGTATTCGGAACGGCCCCCCGGATTCCCGAAAATCGAGAGGAAGCGGCTTTCGGCGCCGCGCTGACGGCGGGTGTCGGCGCGAGAGTTTTCTCGAGCTTTGGTGAGGCTGGGAAGGCGGTACGGTACGAGTAGATACGGATCAGTAGATCAGCTATCCGCGTCGTGCTCGAGGATTCGTTTGAGCTCCACGGTCATCGATGTGGGGTGATAGTCGAGTTTCCAGAGGGTACCCTTGTCGGGTCGGGTCGGGGTTTTTTTCGGCGAAACCGATCCAAACCAACCATTGTGCTCCGAGTCGATATAGGCGGATCGAATGAAATCCGAGAGCTTGTCGAAGTATCCGAACAGCTCCGTTCGACCGCGAAATACGGCGAAGTGGAGAAGGGTGCGTAGCGCTTCGCATTGTTCCCAATAGGTGTTCGTCCGTTCCACACGCTCACCATCGAGGCTTGCCGGTGAGAAAACGATGCCGCGATCCCGGTCGAATCCGATGGCCAAACCGGAATCGAGAAACTGCTCGGCCAGACGGGAGTACTTTTTGGGCATTCCGAGTCGCACACCATCCGAAAGGAGAAATGCCCACTCGAACTGATGACCCACATCGACGCTATTACCGTCCGATTCGCGTATCTGATGCCATCCTTTGTTGAAAAGCTCGGGCAAAAAACCGGTTTTTGCGTCGATCAGCCGGCTCGTCACGAACTCCGCTACCAACGCGGCGTCCCTGAGCCGTGTCTCCATGCCCTTT